>NZ_PDHT01000021.1:0-101445 GCF_002917135.1 Methylobacterium sp. V23 | reverse complement strand
ACGTCTCCAACGCCCCCTTCACCGAGGTCCAGAAGGTCCTCTCCGTCTTCTCGACCGTCACCGCGCCGATCACTGCCGGCGCCTCGGTCTACGCCACGGCCCGCTGACGGTGTGAGCCGCGGGCGCGGACGTGCCGCGCCCGCGGCGCGCGTCCGCCCCGAAGGTCCCCCTTGCGTTCTGGCGCGGCATCGCGCACGGGTCGCTCGGGCTCGAGCGATGCCGGACGGCACGGGGCCGTGGACCCGGTGCACGCGCCGAACCTTGGCGGCTGGCCGATCCGCCTCTATCTGTAAGCGAGGTCGACCGAGGCGTGAGACGGGGCGGGATGAGGTTCAGACGCGCGGCCCGGCGCTTCGGGCGCGCCGGCGGCTTGGCTGGCAGCGGCTTGGCTGGCAGCCTGTTCCTCGCCGCCGCGATCCTCGGTGCCGCGCCGGCCCGGGCCGACGTCGTGATCGGCGTCGCCGTCCCGCGCTCGGGCGCCTACGTGGCCGTCGGCGAGCAGGTCCTGCGCGGGGTCCAGGCCGCCGCGCGCGATGCCAATGCCAGGGGCGGCCTCGACGGCCAGACCATCGTGCTCGACGTGCAGGACGATGCCTGCGATTCCAACAAGGCCGTGGCGGTGGCCAACCACTACGCGACCCAGGGCGTGCGCCTCGTGGTCGGGCACGTCTGCTCGAACGCATCGTTGGCGGCCTCCGAGGTCTACGCCGCCAACGGCACGGTGATGATCACCGCCGCCTCCGTCGCCGCCAAGCTGACCGATCGGGGCCTGCCGACGATCTTCCGGGTCTGCGGGCGCGACGACGATCAGGCCAAGCTCTCGGCCACCGTGCTGGCCGAGCGGTTCCGCGAGAAGAAGATCGCCATCCTGAACGACCTGACGCCGGGCTCGCGCAACCTCGCCGCCGCCACGAAGGAAAACCTCAACCGGATCGGCATCAACGAGGCCCTCGCCACCGCCTTCGCGGCGGGCGATGCCGACGATGCGGCCCTCGCCGACCGGCTCAGGGAGGCGGGTATCGCGGTGGCGTATTACGGCGGGGACGCCCGCGAGATGGGCCGCCTCGTGCGGATCTCCGCGGAGCGGGGCTTCAAGCCGCAATGGTTCGGGACCTCCGCCATCGCCACCCAGGAATTCGCGACCATCGCCGGCCCCGCCAGCAACGGCGTGCTGATGACCTTCTACCTCGATCCCCGCCGCAAGCCGGAGGCCGCCGCCGTGGTCGCGGCCTTCAAGGCGGAGGGGGTCGAGCCCGAAGGATCGACGATCTACGGCTACGCCGCCCTCCAGGCCCTCGTGGCGGCCGGCACCTTCGCGCATACGGCGGACTCGAAGCGGATCGCCGCCACCCTGCACGCGGAGCGCTTCGACCTCGTGCTCGGCTCGGTGGGGTTCGATGGCAAGGGGGACGTCACCGCCCAGGGCTATGTCCTCTACGTCTGGAACGACGGCGCCTTCACGTACGCCAAGTAGCGTGGAGCACGGGGCCCGCCCGATTGGGCGCGGGCCGCCGCGGCCTGGGTGACGTCCGGTCTGCCGGTGCGGGTCCTCCGCACGTTTCGGGATCGTTTCCGGCCCTTCGTCGTTCGTGAACGGCGGACGTTCGGGCCGCGGATCGGCCGCGACGCGCCGGTACAGGACGATTCGAGATCTCTCAGCGAGGCGTCATGCCCCCATCCTCCGCGCGCCCGACGACCGGGCGCCGTGCTCTCCTCTCCGCGGGCCTCGGTGGCGCGGCCACCCTCCTGGCCCGCCCCGTGCGGGCCGAGGCGACGCCGGATCTGCGCTGGCGGCTGGCCTGCGCCTTCCCCAAGAACCTCGACATCCTGTTCGGCGCGACCGACATGCTCGCCCGCATCGTCGCGGAGGCCACCGACGGCCGCTTCCAGATCCAACCCTCGGGGCCCGGCGAGCCGGTGCCGGCCGAGGGCCTCCTCGATGCCGTGGCCGCCGGCACCGTCGAGATGGGCTATGGCCCGGCGACCCTGGGGCTCGCCAAGGATCCGACCTTCGCCCTGGCCACCGCCCTGCCCTTCGGCCTGAATGCGCGCGGCCAGAGCGCCTGGTGGCTCCAGGGGGGGGCTGCCGACCTCTTCGGGGAGATCTTCGCCAAGCACGGCCTCGTCGCCCTCCCGGCCGGCAATACCGGCGCGCAGATGGGTGGCTGGTTCCGTCGCGAGATCAAGGCACAGGCGGACCTCCAGGGCCTGAAGATGCGGATCGGTGGTCTCGGCGGACAGGTTCTGGCCAAGCTCGGGGTGGTGCCGCAGGCCACCCCGGGGCCGGACATCTACGCCGCCCTCGAGACCAAGGCGATCGATGCCGCCGAGTGGATCGGCCCCTACGACGACGAGAAGCTCGGGCTGCAGAAGGTGGCCCCGACCTATCACTATCCCGGCTTCTGGGAGGGCGCCTCGACGCTGCATCTCTGGATCCAGGCCGAGGCCTGGAAGGGCCTGCCCAAGGGCTACCGGGCGGTGCTGCAGGCGGCGGCCGCCCAGGTCCATGCCGACGTTCAGGCCAAGTACGACGCGCGCAACCCGCGCGCCCTGCGCCGCCTCGTGGCGGGCGGGGCGCAACTGCGTCCGTTCCCCCAGGAGGTGATGGAACTGGCTCTGAAGACCGCCAATGACGTCTATGCCGAGATCGGCGCCAAGAACGCCGACTTCAAGCGGGTCCACGAGGCCATGAAGACCTTCCGGAACGAGGAATACCTCTGGTTCCAGGTGGCGGAGTACACCTACGACAACTTCATGATCCGCGCCCGTGCGCGCGGCTAGCGCGGTCGGGACAGAAAAAAGGCCGCTCCGAAGAGCGGCCCGAAGTCTAGGGAGGAAACGCCCAAGGAGGGCAGCAGGACCGCGACGCCATCGCGTTCCCGCAATGCACAATCTGATCCTCTCACGCAGAATTGCAAGCCGGATAGGGCAGCAGCCATGTCGCTTTTCGTGCTGCGGAGCACATTGCCCAAATCATGTATCCAAAATGACGCACCCGAGCAGACGCAAATCCTCGTGACTTCCGCACGGGGCGGTCTCAAGTGAAGCAGCACTAAAGGGTTGTTCGAATTCAGTTTTCGCACGCCGGCAGGCCGCATTTTTCGACCTCGATCCAGCAGGGCTGGCCCGTACTGCCTGGGGCGTCGCGATGGGCGGCGCCTCGACCTTTCTCGATGAGCACCAGGAGGCGATGAGCGACGATGGGGATTCAGGCGGGACGAATTCGGATCCTCAGGGAAGCCGAGCCCCGGGCGGACGGGCGCTACGTGCTCTACCTGCTGCAGCAGGCGAATCGGGCCCATGAGAATCCGGCGCTCGAGCTCGCGATCGAGGAGGCCAACCGGCTCGGCCTGCCGGTGCTCGCCGCCTTCGGGCTGCTCGACGGCAAGAGTGGCTTCCCGGAAGCCAATGCCCGGCACTACGCCTTCCTGCTGCAGGGGCTCGCCGACGCGGCGTCGGGGCTCAAGGCCCGGGGCATCGGCTTCTGCCTGCGGAAAGCTTCCCCCGCCCAGGTCGCCATCGATCTGGCCCGGGACGCCGCCCTCCTCGTTCTCGACCGCGGCTACCTCGCGATCCAGAAGGGCTGGTACGGCGAGATCGTCGAGGCCGTCGACACCCGGATCGTGCAGGTGGAGGGGGACGTCGTGGTGCCGGTGGAGGTCGCCTCGGGCAAGCACGAATACGCCGCCCGCACCCTGCGCCCGAAGTTGCACAAGCACCTCGACGACTACGTCGCTGCCCTGACCGCCCGGACGGTGAAGCATCGGGCCGGCCGCGACCTGCCGACATCGGAGGTCGACATCGCCGACCCGGCCAAGGTGCTGGCCGGCATGAGCCTCGACCGCGCGGTCGGACCGGTGCGCCGCTTCACCGGTGGGGAGACCGAGGCGCGCCGGCGTCTCCGCGCCTATCTCGAGGGCCCGTTCGCCGATTACGGCAGCGACCGCAACCGGCCCGAAGCCGGGGCGGCCTCCCACATGAGCCCCTACCTGCATTTCGGACAGATCTCCCCCGTGGAGATCGTGCGGGCGGTTCGGGCCGCCCAGGCGGGTGGGCCTGAGGACAAGGTCTCCTACGTCGAAGAGGTCGTCATCCGCCGGGAACTGGCGATGAACCACGTCCACTACACGGACGGCTACGACCGTTACGAGCGCGCCGTTCCCGAATGGGCGCGCAAGGTCCTGGCCGACCATGCCGACGACACCCGGCCGAACACCTATACCGAGACCGAGCTCGCGGAAGGACGGACGCACGACGTCTACTGGAACGCCGCCCAGGCCGAGATGCGCGAGACCGGCTACATGCACAACCACCTGCGCATGTACTGGGGCAAGAAGATCCTCGAATGGTCGCCCTCCCCCGAGGAGGGCTTCGCCCGAACGCTGCGGCTCAACAACCGCTACTTCCTCGACGGACGCGACCCGAACTCCTTCACCAACGTCGCCTGGGTCTACGGCCTGCACGACCGCCCCTGGGCCCGCCGCAAAATCTTCGGGACGGTGCGCTATCAGAGCGAGAATTCCCTGCGGAAATTCGACGCCAAGGCGTATCTCCGGACCGTCGAGGACCTCTGCCGGGCGGAAGCGGAGGACAAGGCTTAAGGTCCGCCGGGGTATGCCCCTTGCCTGAGCCTCACCCGACCCCCTCCCCTGACTGACCCGCCCGAGCCCCGGATCGCATGCCCCGAACCCGTCCCGCCAAGGTGCTGCGCGTCAAGGTGCTGCGCGCGAAGGTCCTGCGTGTGAAGGTCCTGCGCGCCAAGGTCCGGTCCGGGGTGATGCCGCGCATGCGGCGCCTGCGCGGAGCCACCCTCGATGCGTTCGGGCTGTGGCGTCACCGCCTGCTGTTCCTCGTCGGCGGCATCGGCGTCGGGCTCGCCGCCGTCCTGATGGCGGGGCTCGCCGATGCCGCCCAGGGCGCGTTCCGGCAGGGGCTCGGCGTGTCGCCCTGGGTGGCCCTCGGCCTGACGCCCTTCGGCTTCGCCCTCTGCGCCTGGCTGGCCCGGGAGGTCTTCCCGAACGCCCAGGGATCCGGCATCCCCCAGGTGATCGCCGCGCGCCAGACCGGACAACTCGCCCTGCGCCGGGCTCTCGTGTCCCTCAGGGTGGCGGCGGGCAAGATCGTGGTGATGAGCCTCGGCCTGCTGTTCGGTGCCTCCACCGGGCGGGAGGGTCCGACGGTGCAGGTCGGGGCCGCGATCATGGCGGCCGCCGGCCACCTCACGCCGGAACGCGTCCCGGGGCTGATCCTCGCCGGCGGCGCGGCCGGGGTCGCGGCGGCGTTCAACACGCCGCTCGCCGGCATCGTGTTCGGCATCGAGGAGCTCGGCCGGGCCTACGAGGCCCGCACCGGGGGACTGATCGTCGCCGCCATCGTGGCGGCCGGGCTGACCGCGATGGCGCTGACCGGCAACTACACCTATTTCGGCACGTCCAGCGCCACCCTGCCGTTCGGGCCGGGCTGGATCGCCGTGCCGGTGATCGGGGCGCTGGGGGGCCTGGCCGGCGGCGGGTTCGCCCGGATCGTGATCCTGTTCGCCCGCGGCCTGCCGGGGCGCCTCGGGGGCGCCATCGCCGCCCGTCCCGTGGCCTTTGCGGCAGCCTGCGGCCTCGGGGTCGCGCTGTGCGGCCTCGCCTCGGGTGGAACGGTCTACGGCACCGGCTACGAGGAGGCGCGCGCCCTCCTGCACGGCACCGCGGAGTCCCATCCGGACTTCGCGCCGCTGAAGTTCGTCGCGTCGCTGCTCTCGGCGATCAGCGGCATTCCCGGCGGATTGTTCGCGCCCTCCCTCAGCGTCGGGGCCGGCCTCGGCGCCGCCCTGCAGGGCTGGTTCTCCGGTGTGCCGGTGGCCGCCCTCGTGCTCCTCGGCATGGTCGCCTACCTGACCGGGGCCCTGCAGGCGCCGATCACCGCCTTCGTCATCGTCACGGAGATGACCCAGGACCACGCCCTGATGATCCCCCTCATGGTCACGGCGCTGATCGCCGATGCGGTCTCGAAGGCGGTCTGCCGCGAAGGGCTCTACCATGCCCTGGCGCACATCCTCCTGGAGCGTGCCGGAACCGAGGCTCGCCCGGCGGGGCCGGCGCCCTCCGGACATGCCGCGCAAAACAGCCGAGCTTGAGCGGAACGCTTGCGGCCGCAGGCGGTTATCGGTCGGTTCCGCGAGCTGGAGTGTTGCGCATGACCCTGTTGAAATGGGCCCTCATCTGTTTCGTGATCTCCCTCCTCGCGGGCGGTCTCGGCTTCACCGGGATCGCCTCGGGTGCCGGCTCCCTGGCCCGCATCCTGTTCGGCCTGTTCCTGGTGGTGGCCATCGTCATCGTGGTCGTCGCCTTCGCCATCGGGCAGGCGGTGTTCTAGGATCGCGTCCGTGACCGGCCGGATCGCCCTCGTCACCGGTGCCACCTCCGGGATCGGCACCGAGACGGCGCTCGGCCTGGCCCGGGCGGGGTTCCGCGTCGGGCTCGTGGGTCGGGATGCCGGCCGCACCGGCCGCACGGCCGAGGAGATCCGTGCCGCGGTACCGGGCGCGCAGGTCGACGGCTTCGTCGCCGACCTGTCGAGCCAGGCCGAGATCCGCCGCCTCGCCGCGGAGGTCCGGGCGCTGTATCCGCGCCTCGACGTGCTGGTGAACAACGCCGGTGCGATCTTCGACCGCTACGCCACGACGGTGGATGGGATCGAGCGGACCTGGGCGCTGGACCACCTCGCCTATCTCCAGCTCAGCCTCGCGCTCCTCGATCTCCTGAAGGCCAGTGCGCCGGCCCGCATCGTCAGCGTGGCCTCGACCGCGCATCGACGCGGCCGCATCGCCTTCGACGATATCGGCCATGCGCGGCGCTACAGCGCGATCACGGTCTATTCCCAGGCCAAGCTCGGCAACGTGCTGTTCAGTGCGGCCCTGGCGCGGCGGCTCGCGGGCACCGGCGTCACCAGCAACGCCCTCCATCCCGGCGTCATCGCCAGCGGCTTCGCGTCGGAGACGGGGGGCTGGTTCGGCCTCGGCTGGCGCCTGATCCGCCCGTTCCTGACGAAGCCCGCGGACGGTGCGGCGACGTCCCTGTACCTCGCCACCGCGCCGGAGGTCCAAGGCCAGACGGGCCTCTATTTCGACCGGTGCAAGCCGGTGGCGCCCGCGGCCCGGGGCCGGGACACGGCGCTCCAGGAACGGGTCTGGGCCCTCAGTCTGGCGCAGCTCGGCCTGACGGATCCGACCGATCGGTGACGGAGAAGGAGCCCTGATACGCAAGGGCGAGGGCGCTTGAAAACCATTTCATGCACTGGGCGCATGCCCGCTCCCCCACGGGAGCAATTGCATGGTGCGGTGCGGGATGGCATCTGATCGCCATGCACCGCGGCGATGGCGTCGCCGCGGTGTGCCCTTCTTGGGCGTTTCCTCCCTAGACTTCGGGCCGCTCCCTCACCGGGGCGGCCTTTTTTCTGTCCAGTGGATGGGCGTTCTATCCGGCCCTCGCTGCGCCGACAAGCACAATTGTGCGCAATCACACCTCGATACGCAGACATTATTCTGCGCCGCTCCCGTGCGAGCGACGCAGGAGCGTCCGTCTCAAGCGGGCGGGGCCCCGGACAGGAAGGCCCCGGACAGGGCCTGGGCGATCAGGGCCCGGGTCTCGGCGACGCCGTAGAGGGCGATGAACGAGCCGAAGCGCGGGCCGCGCGCCTCGCCGAACAGCACGTTGTAGATCGTGGTGAACCAGGCCTGCGACACGCCGGGGCGCCCGTCCGGGCTCTTGGCCTTGCCGGACAGGTCCGGGAAGTGTCGGCGTCCGACCTCGTAGACCGCCGCCTGCAGGCTCTCCGGATCGACGGAGCCCTCGTGCACGGCGAGGGTCTGCGCGAGATCCTCCAGGGCCGCCCGCTCGGCCTCGGTGGCCGCCCGGTAGGTCTTGGCCGGACGCACCAGATCCCGGAAGTAGGCCAGCGCGTGGCCGACGAGGCGGGCCAGGACGGGGTGGGTCTCCGGCCCCACATCCGGATCGTAGCGGCGGATGAAGCCCCACAGCACCGCCGGGTCCTCGGTGTTGGCCACCGCCGCGAGGTTGAGGAGCATGGCGAAGTTCAGCGCGCCGCCCTTGCCCACGGCCTCGGCCGCCGGCGGATGCCCGGCATGCAGGTGCCAGACCGGGTTGCCGAGCTTCTGCGCCGGCTCCTGGGTCGGGTACTTCTCGAGGAAACCGAGATAGTCGTCGACTTGCCGCGGGATCATCTCGACGAAGAGGCGCTTGGCCTCGCGCGGCTTGTTGTACATGAACAGCGCCAGGCTGTCGGCCGTGCCGTAGACGAGCCAATCGTCGATCGAGAGGCCGTTGCCCTTCGACTTCGAGATCTTCTTGCCGTCCTTGTCGAGGAAGAGCTCGTAGTTGAAGCCCTCCGGTGGTTCGCCGCCCAGCGCCCGGGCGATCTCGCCCGAGAGCTTGACGGAATCGATGAGGTCCTTGCCGGCCATCTCGTAGTCGATGCCGAGGGCCACCCACCGCATGGCCCAGTCGGGCTTCCACTGCAGCTTGGCGTGCCCGCCGGTTACCGGGGTCTCGTACCCCTCGCCGGTCTTGGGGTCTCGCCAGACCAGCGTCCCGGCCGAGACCCGGACCTCGTCGATGGCCACCTGCATGACCTCCCCCGTCACCGGGTGGATGGGCAGAAACGGCGAGTAGCTCGCGGAGCGCTCGGCCCGCAGCGACGGCAGCATGATCGCCATCACGGCCTCGTAGCGCTCCAGCACCGTGAGGAGGGCCGTGTCGAACGCGCCCGAGCGGTAGCACTCGGTGGCCGAGCGGAACTCGTAATCGAAGCCGAAGGCGTCGAGGAAGCGGCGCAATTCGGCGTTGTTGTGCGCGCCGAAGCTGTCATGGGTGCCGAACGGGTCCGGGACGCGGGTCAGCGGCTGGTTCAGGGCACCGATCAGCAGGGGCTTGTTCGGAACGTTGTCCGGCACCTTTCGCAGACCGTCCATGTCGTCCGAGAAGGCGATCAGCCGGGTCGGCACGCTGTCGTTGGTCAGGACCCGGAAGGCGTAGCGCACCATCGAGGTGCGGGCGACCTCGCCGAAGGTGCCGATATGCGGCAGGCCCGAGGGCCCGTAGCCGGTCTCGAACAGGACTTCCGCTTTCGGGCGGCGGTCCAGCCGCGCCACGAGCTTGCGCGCCTCCTCGAAGGGCCAGGCCGCGGCGGTGGCGGCCGCCGCGATGAGATCGGGGTCGGAGGGAAGCGGGGACGGCATGGACAGCGTCAGTTCTGCAAGAATTGTCGGGAACGGGTGAGCGCGAAGGGCGGCACCGTAGGGAGGGCGACCCGGAGGGTCAACGCGGCCGGACCGGGCGCGGCGCGCGGACCCGCCGGGCGCGGGTGACGCGATCGCCGGGGCCGTCCGGCTTCACACCTTTGCCGCGTCCGCCTGCGAAACACCCGCCCACCCCGTTGCGCGGGCTTCGCCCCGCCCCGTTGCGCGGGCCCCGTCCCGCCCGAAAGCGCCCATGACCACAAGCTCTCTCTCCGCCTCCGCGCGCCGCGACGGCCCGGCGTCCGGCACGGCCGAGCGACGCGCCACCCGGCTCCTGTTCCTCATCGTCGGCTTCGGCGTCGCGGCCTGGGCGCCCCTGGTGCCCTTCGTCAAGGCGCGGGCCGGCCTCGACGACGGCACCCTCGGCCTGCTCCTCCTCTGCCTCGGCATCGGCTCCCTCGCCACCATGCCGGTGGCCGGCGCCCTGGCCGGACGCCTCGGGACCCGCCCCGTCCTGGCCGCCGCCGTGCTCGTCACCGGGGCGGCGCTGGTGGCCCTGCCCCGGGCCGCGGACCTGCCCGTCCTGGCCGTCGCCCTGACCGGGCTCGGCGTCGGCCTCGGCCTGCTCGATTGCCTGATGAACCTGCAGGCGGTGGCGGTGGAGCGCCGGGCAGGACGACCGATGATGTCGGGCTTCCACGGCCTCTACAGCCTCGGCTGCCTTCTCGGCGCGGCCGGCTTCAGCGCCCTCCTGAGCCTCGGCCTGATGCCGGCCGCCGCCACCCTCACCGGGGTCGCCGCCATCGCGGCCGCCTTCCTCGCGGCCCTCCCGGGCATTCTCCCGACGGTCGCGGACGGCCCCCGCGGCCCGGCCTTCGCCCTGCCGCGGGGGCCGGTGCTCCGCATCGGGCTCCTGTGCTTCGTGGTCTTCCTGACGGAGGGCTCGGCCCTCGACTGGAGCGGCGTCTTCCTGATCCAGGAGCGCGGCCTCGATCCGGCCTGGGCCGGCCTCGGCTACGCGGCCTTCTCCCTGACCATGACGGCGGGCCGCCTCACCGGCGACGCCCTCGTGCGCCGGGTCGGACGCCGCCGCATCGTCGTCCTGGGCGCACTCCTCGCCGCCGCCGGGCTCGGCCTCGTCACGGCGGTGCCGCTCTGGCCGGTGACGCTCCTCGGCTACGCCCTGGTGGGGGCGGGCTGCGCCAACATCGTGCCGGTGCTGTTCACCGCCGCCGGCCGGCAGGAGGCGGTGCCCGCCGCCCTCGCGATCCCGGCCGTGACCACGCTGGGCTATGCCGGGGTGCTGGCCGGCCCGGCCGCGATCGGGCTCCTCGCCCATGCCACCAGCCTGACCCTGGCCTTCCTGGCGGTGGCCGCCCTCCTCCTCGCCGTCGCGGCCGGCGCCGGTCGCCTGCGACTCTGAGGATGATCATCCGGTGAAAGGGTCGGCTAGGGGGGACGGCCAGGAGAAGCGGATGGTGTCGTCGCGGAGGCCGGCGAGCACGACCGCGATGCCGCCCGAGCGGATCATCCCGTCGAGGCGATGGTCGCGGTCTTCACGGCGGCGTCCGCCGGAGGTGTCGAGGTCGGCGGCGTCGACCATCCTGGCGTCGACCATCCTGGCGGCGGCCGCGTCGAACTCGGCGAAGGTCACCGCCACCGCCGGGCGCGCGCTCACCCGGGCATGCCAGCGGGCGAGCGGGCTCCCCGGCGCCGGCCCGAGGCCATAGTGCACCGAACGGTTGACCATCGGGGCCGCCGCCGCATCGGCCCAGCCGAAGCCCGCACCGCCGAACCACGTGGCCGCGCCGAGGCGCTCCGACAGCCAGCCCTGGAGCACCGCCGTCTGCTGCGCCGCCTGGGCGCGCAGCTGCGCAGCGAGGTCCCCGGTGGCCCGGCGGAACCACAGCACCTCGCCGAACCCCCGTTCACCGCCTCGTACTGGGTGTCGCAGACGTCCTCGGTGAGCCGTGCGAAGGCCCGCGCCGCGGGCCCGGACGGCAGCAGCGGCGGCTCCGGCCAGCGCTCCTCGACGGATTCGAGGATCACCGTGGATTCGAACAGCGTCACGTCCCCGTCGAGGAGCACCGGCACCTCGGTGCGGGGATTGGCGGCCGCGAAGGGCCCCGTGTCCCGTCCCGTGCCGAAGCGCTCGGGGAGTTCCGCCGTGAACGGCACGCCCTTCTCGCGGAGCGCGATCGTGATCTTCTGAGCGTAGGACGAGAGCGGATGCTCGTCGAGCAGCATGGCGGAAGGCTCCTCGGCGCGCGGGATGCGTCCCGCGTCAACGCCCGATCACCGCGTGGGGAGGGCCGGGCCGCCATGACGGCGCACACGGACCCTCAGAACGGGCTCACCGGGAAGAACCGCAGGTAGAGCTCGGCATACTTTCCCTCGTCCCACAGGCGCTGGAGCGCGTCGTCGAGGGCCCGCGCCAGGGCCGGGTCGTCGGGGCGGGTGACGAGGCCGATGCCCTCGCCGAAGTAGCGGTTCTCGAGGTAGTCGCCGCCCGTGAAGGCGCAGCAGCCCCCGGCGTCCACGCCGCCGATCCAGAGGGCGAGGTTGAGGCCGTCGGCGAAGACGTAGTCGACCTCGCCCCGGCGCAGGGCGCCCTCGGCGGTGGCCAGGTCGGTGAAGTCCTTGGCCGTCGCCTTGGGGAAGAACGCCCTGAGGTAGGCCGCGTGGGCGGTGCCACCGACCACGCCGACGCTCCGATCCGCCAGGGCGGTCGCCGAGGGGGCGGGCAGCCCCTTGTCGGTGCGGGCGGCGAAGCGGGCCGGCCAGCGGAAATAGGGGCGCGTGGCCAGGAAGCGGGCGCGCAGGGCCGGCGTCAGGGGAATCGCCGCGGCGACCACGTCCCCCTGCCGGTCGGCCAGGGCGTCGAGGAGGGTGTCGAAGCGCCGGGCCTGAACCGTGCAGGTCATGGCCAGGCGCTCGCAGACCGCGCGGGCGAGCTCGACCACGAAGCCCGTCGGCATGCCGTCCGGGCCGGCGAAGTGCAGGGGCGGGAAGTCGTCGTCGGTGAGGAAGCGGACCGTGCGCGCGCTCGGCTGGGTTTCCATGCGCTCCTGGCGGGCGCGGGGGTTCCAGAAGTTGGGGATCGTCACGCCCTCGGCCCGGGCCGCCGGTGCGGTGCCGAGGCCGCACACGAGCGCCGCCAGGGCACAAGCCGCCGCCCGGCCCCGGACTCGCCTTGCCTTTCGGCCGACAAACGCGGAAGTTGTATTCGTGGCGCGCGGGTTGCGCGTGGAAACGGACTGGCTCACGGCCCTCCCCTAGCACATCCGCGGGCCTCCGGGAGGTCGCGCGCGGTGTCGCTTCGCGGTTTCAGCACCCCCGACGTCCGGACCGCTCCCCCGGCGTCCGAGCGCTTGCCTCCCGAGCCCTTGCCGCATGAGCCCTTGCCACCCGAGGCCTTGCCGCCCGAGATCGCGTTCCTCGCGCGCCAGGGCTTCGCGGTAGGCCGCTTGGCGCGGGCCGCCGCCCTGGCGCGGACCTGCGGCACCGATGCCGCCGCGGCCCTGATCCACGCGGACCTGATCAACGAGGAGGCCTATTACCGGCGGCCTCGCCGCCGCCCTCGGCGTCCCGTTCCTGGCCGGCGACCTGCGCCTCGGCGAGGGCACCCACTATCCCGACAGCCTCGTGGCCGGGGCCGCACCCCTGATGGTCCCGGGACCCGCCACGGTCCGCGCCCCACGCGGGGCCGCCATCGCCGCGCTGCTGCGGACGGGCACGCGCGCGGCCATCACCACGCCGCGGGCCCTGCAGGCGGCGGTGTTCGCCGCCAACCCGGAGGGCATCGCGGCCGCGGCCGCCGATACGCTCCAGCGTCACCGACCCGACTGGGCCCTGGGGGCGGACACGCAGGGGCCGCACCTCGCCATCGCGGGTCTCGTCCTCGGGGCCGTGGGCATCGCCGCCGCGTTCCTCCCCGCCCCCGTGCTGGTCGGGGCCTGGACCCTGATGCAGCTCGGCTTCCTCGTCATGGTCACGGTCCGCATCGCCGCCGTCAGCGTCGAGGCGGAGCGGCCGCCGGAGGCGGCGCTGCCGGACACCGCCCTGCCGGTCTACACGGTGCTGGTGGCGCTCCACCGCGAGGCCCCGGTCGTGCCACGCCTCGTGGCGGCCCTGTCGCGCTTCGACTACCCGCCGGCCAAGCTCGACATCAAGCTGGTGATCGAGGCCGACGACCGGGAGACCGACGCGGCCCTGGCGACGGCGGCGCTTCCGGCCCGGTTCGAGATCGTCCGGGTGCCGGCGGGCCTGCCCCGCACCAAGCCGCGCGCCCTCAACGCCGCCCTGCCCCTGGCCCGCGGGGCCTGCCTCGTGGTCTACGACGCCGAGGACGTGCCCGACCCGGGCCAGCTCCGCGCGGCGGCCACCCGCTTCGCCCGCGCGTCCTCCGCCACGGCCTGCCTCCAGGGCCGCCTCGTCATCGACAACATGGATGACGGGCGCCTCACCCGGTGCTTCGCCCTCGAGTACGCCGCCCTCTTCGACGTCCTGATCCCGGCCCTCGCCTCCTGGCGCGTCCCGATTCCCCTCGGGGGCACCTCGACGCATTTCCGCACCCGCGTCCTGCGCGAACTCCACGGCTGGGACGCGTGGAACGTCACCGAGGATGCCGACCTCGGCATCCGCCTGGCGCGGGCGGGTTACCGCGTGGGCGACCTGCGCAGCGATACCCTGGAGGAGGCACCGCGCGCGGTCCGGCCCTGGCTGCACCAGCGCACCCGCTGGATGAAGGGATTCCTGCAGACCAGCCTCACCCACGCCCGGGCGCCGCTCCGGACCTGTCGGCAACTCGGCCCCCTCGGCACCCTGTGCGCCGTCGCCCTGGTGCCCGGGACGGTGATCTCCGCCCTCGCCTACCCGTTCCTGATGGGCCGGGCGGCCTACGACTTCGCGGCCTTCGCATGGAGCGGCTCCCCGGCGCCCGGCGGGTTCTGGGCGAATCTCCCCGCCGGCACCTCCGTCACCCTGTTCGTGGCCGGGTTGCTCGCCATGCTGCTGCCGGCGGCCCTCGGCTGCGTCCGGCGCGGCTGGTTCGACCTCCTGACCGCCGTGCCGGGGATGCCGGTCTATTTCCTGCTGATCAGCCTCGCGGCCTGGTCGGGGCTGTACGAACTCGTCCGCGCGCCGAACCGCTGGAACAAGACCGAGCACGGCCTCGCCCGCACCTCCCGGACCGGCGCGCTGCGTCCGCAGTGAGGGCGATCCGGCTCAGCCGAGCTCCAGCGCCGCGAGCGTGTCGGCCACCTGCCGGCGTGCCTCCCCCGCCAGCGGCAGGATCGGCCGCGGCGGCACCGTCCGGCAGAGGCCGAGGAGATCGGCGCAGGCATAGATCACCCGCAGGCTCGAATAGGTCCGGAACAGGCCCCAGAGCGGCTCGAGCCGGGCGTTCAGGCGCTGCGCCTCGGCGGCGTCCCCGGCCTCGACCGCCCGGACGATCGCCAGGGCGGGCTGCGGGAACAGTCCGGCGAAGACACTGTACCAGGCCTCGCCGCCCGCCAGCAGGGCCGCGAGCGCGTTCCAGTCGCCGCTATAGCCGAGGGAGAACCCGGCCGGCACCACGGCGCGCAGCGCGTCGAGATGCTCCGCCGCCCCGCCCGGCTCCGGGGACGGGCTCTTGATCGCGACGATGCCCGGAACCCGGGCGAGGCGACCGACGAGGGCCGGGGTGAAACGGAAATGGGTGGTGCCGGGATTGTCGTAGAGGCAGAGCGGCAGGCCGGATTCCCGCGCCACCGTTTCGCAATGCACGAAGACCTCGTCCTCGGTGAGCGGCGTGTAGGACATCGCCGCCAGGAGCCCGGCCTCGGCCCCGGCGCCCTTGGCGTCCTGGGCCATCCGCACCGCCTCGTCGGTGCGCAGGGCACCGACCCCGACGAGGATCGGCGCGCGGCCCGCCACCGCCGCGACGGCGGCCTCCACGGCCCGGCGGCGCTGGTGGCGCGCCAGGAACGCATAGGTGCCGGTACTGCCCAGCAGGCCGATCGAGCCGACCCCGGCGGCGGCCAGGGGCTGCAGGAGGGCCTGCAGGGCGCCGAGGTCCACCTGACCGTCGGCGTTCGAGGGCGTGATCGGGAAGGCCGACAGGATGGGCATGGTCGCTGCGGGGCGGACGGTTCGGGGGAGGCATCGGACCCCGTCCTCGTCAGGGCTGACGGCCCGGGGCCGCGTGGCGCCCGGAGCGACCCGACCCTTACGGCATCCTGCCTAAAGCATCGTCTGTCCGACCGCATCTCCCGGCCCGGAGCATCTCCTCGCCTAGAGCATCTTGGCGAGCTCGGCCGCCGCCTCCTCGGGCGGGCGGGCGAGATTGAGCGCGTTGAGGAAGCGGTTCTGGCCGTTCATCACGTAGACCAGGGCGGTGTGCTCCATCGTGTAGTCGCCGTCCTTGGTCGGCACCTTGCGGACATAGGCGCGATAGGCCTTCACCGCCGCGTTCACCTCCTCCGGCGAGCCGGTCAGGCCGACGATGCGCGGGTCGAAGCTCGCCAGGTAGGTCTTCAGGGCCGCGGGGGTGTCGCGCTCGGGATCGACGGCGATGAACAGCGCCCGCACGTCCCGCCCCTTCGGCCCGAGGGCCTGGAGCACGTCGCCGATCTGCTGCAGCGTGGTCGGGCACACGTCGGGGCAGTGGGTGAAGCCGAAGAACACGAGATGCGTCCGGCCCGCATAGTCGCGCTCGGTGACGCGCTGCCCGTCCTGGTTGGTCAGGCTGAAGGGGCCGCCGACGCTGCTCGTCCCGGCCTCCTGGGTCTTGGGCGCCAGCACCACGAAGGCGGCGACGCAGAGCCCCACGAGGCCGACCGCGAAGGCGAGGAGGGGCAGGAGCGTGCGACGCATGGGAAACGGCCTTGCGGTCCAGGGATCTGGCGGCTTCAGACCATAGGCGCCGCCCCCGGGCAATCCACCAAACCGTCGCCGGGCGAGGCCCGCCCTCAGATGGCGAGCTTGTCCGGCTCGATCGCGGCGATCGCCGCCTCGGCGCCCCCGCGGCGCAGGGCGTCGCCCACCATCAGGAGCGCCGGACCGTCGAGGCCGGCGGCCTCGACCCGGGCCGCGAGATCGCGGGCCGTGCCCTCGACCAGCTGCTGGTTCGGCCGGGTGGCGTTGAAGACGAGGAGGGCCGGGGTCGTCGGGGCGAGCCCCTCGGCGATCGCCCGCTCCAGCAGAACGCCGAGGGTCTTCTTGGGCATGTAGACCACGGTGGTGACGCTCGGATCGGCCAGCGCGCCCCAGTTCAGGTCCTCGGGCAGGGCCCCGCGCCGGTCGTGGCCGGTGACGTATTGCAGCCGCCGCGCCGCGTCGCGGTGGGTGAGCGAGACGCAGAGCGAGGCCGCCGCTCCCTGGGCTGCGGAGACGCCCGGCACCACGCTGACGGGAATGCCGGCCGCCTGGCAGGCATCGATCTCCTCGCCGGCCCGGCCGAACACCAGGGGGTCTCCCGATTTCAGGCGCACCACCTGCTTGCCGGACTTGGCGAGCTGCACCATCAGCGCGTTGATGTCGTCCTGCCGGCAGGACGGACCGTGCCCGGTCTTGCCCACCAGCATGGTGCGGGCCTCGCGGCGGGCGTAGTCGAGGATCTCGGGCGCCACGAGGTCGTCGTACAGGATGACGTCGGCATTGCGCAGGGCCCGCAGGGCCTTGAGGGTGAGGAGTTCGGCGTCGCCCGGTCCGGCACCCACGAGGGTCACGGCCCCGCCCTTCGGGGCGGATTCGGTCTGCCCCAGAAGTTCGGCGAGGTCCTGGTCCGTCGGCACCCGGTCGGGCTCGGCGAAGGCGCGATCCGTGAAACGCTCCCAGAAGGCGCGACGGTCCGAGAAGCCGTGGAAGCGGCTCGTGACCTCCTCGCGCCAGTCGCGGGCCGCGCCGATCCAGGCCTTGAACCCGCGCGGCAGCATGCCCTCGATCCGCGCGCGCACGGTCTGCCCGAAGACCGGGGCGGCGCCCTCGGTCGAGATGCCCACCACCATGGGCGAGCGGTTGACGATGGCGCCGAACTTCACGTCGCAGAGATGCGGCCGGTCGACCGCGTTGACGATGGCGCCGGTCGAGCGGGCGGCGGCCACGAAGGCGACGCAGTCGTCCTCGTCCTCCATGGCGCCGATGCAGAAGGCGGCGCCCGCGAGGTCCTCGGGCTGCCACTGGCGCCGATGCAGGGCGACGGAGCCCGCGACGATCTCGGCCGGCACGGCGCGAAGCTCCTCGCTGGGCTCGGGCGCGTAGACGTCCACGTGGGCCCCGGCGGCGGCGAGCAGCTTCACCTTCCAGGGGGCGCCCCCGTTCGAGCCGGCCAGCACCGCCCGCTTGCCGTGCAGCGGTACGAAGACGGGCAGGACGGCCAGGGGCTCGAGGCCGGCCTGGGCGCCGCCACGCGGTGTATCAGAGCCGGCGGGCCGGGTTTCGCGGGGGATGCGGGGCGTGCTCATGAGGCTCGGAGATGGGGGTCGATTTGGCCGAAAGTGAGCCTATGCGGCGTTGCGCGCAAGCGTCTCGGGCAGCAGCTTACGGATCTCTGGGATGCACGAGCCGCAATTCGTGCCGGCCTTGCAGGCCGCGCCCACCGCCTCGACGGTGCCGGCCCCCGCGGCGATGGCTCCCGTGATGACGTCGAGGCCGACGCCGTGGCAGGCACAGACGGTGGGCCCGGCCGAGGCGGTCTCGGCCCGGCCCGTCAGGAGGGCGCGTCGCGCCGAGGCCGTGGGCTCCAGCTCCGCGAACAGGGCCTTGGCCTCGTCCCAGCCCGGGCGGGCCTCGGCGGGGCCGAGGGCCAGGCAGGCGACGAGGCGGCCGGCCTCGTAGACGGCGCAGCGGTAGCGTCCGCGGGCGTGGTCGGCGTATTCGGCGAGCTCGTGGCCCTGGAACAGGCCGCGCATCATCAGCGCCACGGCGCGGGAGCTCTCCTGCGTGGCGAATTGCAGGCCCGAGCCGCCGGCGATCGTGGCGCGGGCCCACCACCAGCCCTCGGGCAATCCCTGCGCGCCGCGGGTGAGCAGGAAACCGCGGTTGCGATAGGGCACCGGCGCGATGCCGACCGGGGTCGCCTTCAGCTCGGGCTGGCCCGAGACCGGATCGGGCACGCCGCGCACCAGGGCGCCGACGCGGGCATCCGAGGCGGTGGCGGCGCTCCAATGGAAGGCGGCGAACAGGTTGCCCGGTCGGACCGCGTCGGTGACCATCGCCTCCAGGGTCGCCGTGCCGTGCGGCGTGCTGAGGCGGGCGAGATCCCCCTCCTTCAGCCCCAGCGCAGCGGCGTCGTCCGGGTGGATCTCCACGAAGGGCAGCGCGCGGTGGGCCGAGAGGCGCGGGCTCTTTCCCGTCCGCGTCATCGTGTGCCAGTGGTCGCGGACCCGGCCGGTGTTGAGGACGTGGGGGAAGGCCTCGCTCACGCCCTCGGCGAGGGCGGGGGCCTGCACGGCCACGAAGCGGGCGCGCTTGTCGAAGGTGTAGAACTGCCCGTCGGCGAAGAGCCGGGCGCGCGCCTTGCCGCGCTTCGGCAGCGGCCATTGCAGGGGGGCGGTCGTCGCATAGGCCGCATCGGCCATGTCGCTGACAGCTCCGAGGTCGAAGTCGCGGGTGCCGTTGTTCTCGAAGGCCGAGAGACCGGCATGCTCGCGGAAGATCGCGGCGGTGCCCGAATAGGCGAAGGCCTCGCCGTGGCCGAGGCGCTTGGCGACGTCGCAGATGATCTGCCAGTCGGCCCGAGCCTCGCCGGGGGCCTTCAGGAAGCTGCGCTGGCGCGAGATCCGGCGCTCGGAATTCGTCACCGTGCCGTCTTTCTCGCCCCAGGCCAGGGCCGGGAGCAGCACGGTCCTGCGTCCCGTCGCCCGGGCGCTGTCGCTGTCGGCCACCGCCTCCGAGACGACGTAAAGGTCGAGGGCCTTCAGGCTCTCGCGGATGCGGTCGGCGCGGGGCATCGACACGATGGGGTTGGTGCCCATCACCCACAGGGCCTTGATCTTGCCGCGCTCGATGGCCTCGAACAGGGCGACCGCCTTCATGCCCTCGCCCGTGATGATGTTGGGGGCCGACCAGAAGCGGCGGACCCGGTCCACCTCCTCGGGAGTGAAGTGCATGTGGGCGGCCAGCATGTTGGCCAGTCCGCCGACCTCGCGCCCGCCCATGGCGTTGGGCTGGCCGGTGAGGGAGAACGGCCCCGCACCGGGCAGGCCGATGCGGCCGGTGGCGAGGTGGCAGTTGATGATCGCGTTGCCCTTGTCGGTGCCCTGCGCCGACTGGTTCACCCCCTGCGAGAAGGCGGTGACGACGCGCTTCGTCCGGGCGAAGAGCTCGAAGAACCGGGCCACGTCGGCTTCCGACAGGCCCGTGGCGGCGGCGGTGGCGGGAATCGTCGGCGCGAGGGCCCGCGCCCGCTCCAGGGCGCCGTCGAAGCCGCTCGTGTGGTCGAGGACGAAGCGGTAATCGAGGGAGCCGGTGCTGGCGAGGTGCACCAGCAGGCCCGCGAACAGGGCCGTGTCGGTGCCGGCCTTCAGGCCGAGGAAGAGGTCGGCCTCCGCGCCGGTCTGGGTGCGCCGGGGGTCGATCACCACCAGCTTGGTGCCGCGTTTCGCCCGCGCGTCGATCATGCGGCGGAACAGGATCGGGTGGCACCAGGCGGTGTTCGAGCCCACCAGGACGATGAGGTCGGCCTCCTCCAGGTCCTCGTAGCAGCCCGGCACGGTGTCCGAGCCGAAGGCGCGCCGGTGGGCGGCGACCGCGCTCGACATGCACAGGCGTGAGTTGGTGTCGACGTGCGGCGTGCCGAGGAAGCCCTTCGCGAGCTTGTTGGCGACGTAGTAGTCCTCGGTCAGCAGCTGGCCCGAGAGGTAGAACGCGATCGCGTCCGGCCCGTGCTGCTCGGCGATCCGGCGCAGGGACCCCGCCACGGTGCCGAGGGCCGCTTCCCAGCTCGCGCGGAGGCCGTCCACCTGCGGGTGGAGCAGGCGGTTGTCGAGGGAGAGCGTCTCGCCCAGCGCCGAGCCCTTGGAGCAGAGCCGGCCGAAATTGGCCGGGTGGGCGGTGTCGCCCGCGATGGCCGCGCCCCCCTGCCCGTCCGGCGTGGCGAGCACCCCGCAGCCGACGCCGCAATACGGGCAGGTGGTCTTGACGGGGGCGGCCGGTGCCTGGACGTGCGCGGTCATGGCGGGATCCTCGGCGAAGTGCGGGGTCGTGGGTCGGAGCAAGAGTCGGGCCCGGGGCGCGGGGCGGGACCGGGGGGTGGGGCGGGACCTGGGCGCGGGGCGGGACTTGGTCCACCCGCTCCGCGCCCCGCCTCCTGCGCGGAGGACGCGCGCCTCAGGACGCGCGCCTCAGGACACGCGCCTCAGTACACGTCGGCCTGGTAGCGGCCGGTCTTCTTGAGGTGGGCGAGGTAGGCCACGGCCTCGTCGGGGTTCTTGCCCCCGAACTGGCCGGCGACGTCGATGATCGCCCGCTCCACGTCCTTGGCCATGCGCTTGGCGTCGCCGCAGACGTAGAAATGCGCGCCGCCCTCGAGCCACTTCCAGAGCTCCGCGCCGTTCTCGCGCATGCGGTCCTGGACGTAGGTCTTCTCGGTGCCGTCGCGGGACCAGGCCAGCGACAGGCGGGTGAGCACCTTGCGGTCCTTCAGGGCATTGAGCTCGTCCTTGTAGAAGAAGTCGGAGGCCTGCTTCTGGTGGCCGTAGAACAGCCAGTTGCGGCCGGGCGCCTGCGTGGCGTCGCGCTCGCGCAGGAAGGCGCGGAACGGCGCGATGCCGGTGCCGGGCCCGACCATGACGACGTCCTTCGACAGGTCCTCCGGCAGGGCGAAGCCGTGCGCCTTCTGCAGGTAGACCTTCACCGTCCTGCCCTCGGGGATGCGCTCGCCGAGATGGGTCGAGGCGACGCCGAGGCGCAGGCGCGAGCGGTGGCTGTAGCGCACCGCGTCGACGGTGAGCGAGACCCGGCCCGGATCGGCCTTCGGCGAGGACGAGATCGAGTAGAGCCGCGGCTGCAGCTCGTCGAGCGCCTCCAGGAACACCTCCGCGTCGGGGCGCGCCCCGGGGAACTTGTGGAGCGCGCCCAGCACGTCGAGATGGGCGGCGTCGCCGTCCGGGTCCTCGCCGGCGGCGAGCGCCTGCGCCTTCCGGCGGGCCTCGCCCGAGGTGAGCAGCGAGAGGAGCTGGTAGAGCCCATCCGGCGCGCCGCCCAGGGCGTAGTCGGTCAGCAGCCGGTCGCGCAGGGTCCTGCCGCCGATCCTGCGCTCGGGCCGGGCGCCGAGCTCGGCGATCACCGCGTCCACCAGGGCCGGGGCGTTGGCGGGGAACAGTCCGAGGGAATCGCCGACCACGTAGTCGATCGGCGTGCCGGTGAGATCGATCTCGACGTGCCAGGTCTCCTTCTCGCCACCCGGCGCGTTGAGGCGCGTGCGCGAGACGAAGGTCGCCTCCACGGGGTTCTCCCGGCAGAAGCCGAGGGGGCCGAGCGCGGGGGCGGCCTTGGGCGCGGCGTCCTCGGCCTTCTTCGGCGCGGCGCCGCCGGCGGCACCGAACTCCTCCTCGAGCTTCTTCAGCATCCGGAGCGTGTCCTTGCCGCCGGGCTGGCAGAGGTTCAGGCGCTCCTCGTTCCTGAGGAAGATCGCGTTGGCGTAGTCGGCGCAGTTGTAGCCGCACTGGCCGCAATCCTGCTGCGCCATGGCGGCCATCAGCTTCTGCGCCTCCGGCCGTTCCTTGGCCATCTCCATCCGCTCGGGCAGCGGCAGGGAGGGGTCGTGCCAGGGGGCATCGTCGTTGTCGGCGAGCGCCGGCCCGCCGGCCGGCGCGTCGCCCGGCGCCAGGGCCGAGGCGCCCTCGACCGCGGGGCCGAGGAGCGCGGCGAAGTAGCCCGAGAGCCAGGCACGCTGGTCCGGGTCGAAGGGGGCGGTCTCGGGGATGAGGACCAGGGGGGGCGTGACGTGCTCGCTCATGCGGCGGCCTTCAGGACGGGTTGCTCTTCGGCGATGTTGCGCAGCGACTCGGGGCCGGTGCGGCTGGTGAAGGCCTGGAAGCTCTCGGCGGGGCTCGTCCGCCGGGCGAGGTAGCTGCGCAGCAGCGCCTCGATGCGGGCCGGGCAATCCTCGGCCTTCACGGCCTTCCAGATCTCGGTGCCGATCTTCGGCGCGTCGCCGAAGCCGCCACCGACGACGATGTCGTAGCCCTCGACGGTGTCGCCCTCCTCGGAGACCACGACCTTGGCGCCGATGAGCCCGATGTCGCCGATGTAGTGCTGGGCACAGGAGTGATGGCAGCCGGTGAGGTGGACGTTCACCGGCACGTCGAGCTCCTTGAGGTTCGCCTCGATGGTGTCGGCGATGATCAGGGCGTGGCCCTTGGTGTCGGAGGCGGCGAACTTGCAGCCGCGGCTGCCCGTGCAGGCGACGAGGCCGGCGCGGATGCTGGAGGCCTCCGTGGTGAGCCCGAGGGCGGCGACCCGTGCCCGGACCTCGGCGACCTTGGCATCCGGGACACCGGAGAACAGGAAGTTCTGCCACACGGTCATGCGGATGGCGCCGTCGCCGCATTCCACCGCGATCTTGGCCAGATCCCGCATCTGGTCGGTGGTGAGCTTGCCCACGGGCAGGACCACGCCGATCCAGTTGAGACCGGGCTGCACCTGTGCGTGCACGCCCACATGGGCGAAGCGGTCCATCGCCCCGCGCGGGGCGACGTGGGCGGGATCGACCCGGTCGAGGGTGCGGCCGAGCACCTCCTCGACGGCGGCGAGGTACTTGTCGAAGCCCCAGGCGTCGAGGACGTACTTCATCCGGCTCTTGTTGCGGTTGGTCCGGTCACCGTTCTTGATGAAGACCCGCAGGATGGCGTCGGCGACCCGGTTGCAATCCTCCGGCCTGAGGACCACGCCGGTGTCGCGGGCCAGATCCCGGTGGCCCGAGATGCCGCCCAGCACGAGTCGCATCCACACGCCCGGGGCGACGCTCGCCCCCTCCAGCACCCGCACGGCCTGGAAGCCGATGTCGTTGGTCTCCTCCAGCACCGGCATCACGCCGCCGCCGTCGAAGGCGACGTTGAACTTGCGCGGCAGGCCGAACAGCGAGCGATCGTTGAGGATGTGGTTGTGCCACGACTTGGCCAGCGGGCGGGTGTCGAGAAGCTCCTGCGCGTCGATGCCGGCCACCGGCGAGCCCGTGACGTTGCGGATGTTGTCCGCCCCCGCGCCCCGCGCCGTGAGGCCGAGGTCGATGAGCCCGTCGAGGAAGGGCTGGCCGTGCTCGGGCGTGATTTCGCGGACCTGCAGGTTGGCGCGCGTGGTCACGTGGGCGTAGCCGCCCCCGTGGGCGTCGGCCAGGTCCGCGATGCCGGCGAATTGCCAGTGGTGCAGGATACCGTTGGGGATGCGCAGGCGGCACATGTAGGAATTCTGGGTCGGCGCCACCCAGAACAGGCCGTGGTAGCGCCAGCGGAAATTGTCTTCCGGCTTCGGCGCCTTGCCGGTGGCGGCCTCCGCGATGAGGCGGTTGTGGCCGTCGAAGGGGTTCTCCGCGCGCTTCCACTTCTCCTGCTCGCAGAGCTTGCCCCCGGCCTTGATGGTGGCGTCCTGCGCCTTGACGTGGATCGCGTCCGGGCCGATGGGCTCGGCCGGCGGGGCGGCGCCCGGTGCGGCGGCGAGGCCGCCGGTCATGCGGGCGGCACTGATCCCGGAGGCGAAGCCTTCGAGGTAGCGCTTCTGCTCGGCGTTGAATGCGTCAGCCATGGGTAGCCTCCTCACGCTGCGAGGGGTTGGGATGCGGGCGCGGGGCGCCCGAACAGGAGGTCGTCGCGGTGCTCGGCGATCGAGGCGCCGGTGCGGATCAGCTCCTTGCACCAGCCCTGCTCGGCGATGTCGCCGACGAAGACTGCCCCGAGGAGCCGGTCCTCGGCGACGACGAGCTTGCGGTAGAGGCCGAGGCCGGGATCCGACATCAGCACGGTCTCGGCTCCCTCGGGCGCCTCGATCTGGCCGGCGGAGAACACCGGCAGGCCCGAGACCTTGAGGCTGGTGGAGAGGGCCGTGCCGAGGTAGCTCGCCGCCTCGCCGACGAGGTGGCGGCTCAGGGCCTCGGCCTGCTCGTAGGCGGGCTCGACGAGGCCGTAGACCTGGCCCCGGTGCTCGGCGCATTCGCCCAGCGCGTAGATGCGGGCATCCGACGCCTGCATCCGGTCGTCGACCAGGATGCCGCGCGCGGTCTCGATCCCGGCATTCTGGGCCAGCGCCACGTTGGGCCGCACGCCCACCGACAGCACCACGAGGTCGGCCGGCAGCACGGTGCCGTCGGACAGGATCAGGCGCTCGACCCGGCCCTCCCCCTCGACCGACGCGGTGTCGGCCTTGAGCAGCACCTTGACCCCGCGCGCCTCCATGGCCCGCTTCACCAGGCCGGCGGCGGCGTGGTCGAGCTGGCGCTCCATCAGGCGGTCCATGACGTGCAGGAGCGTGGTGTCGACGCCGAGCCGCGCGAGGCCGACGGCAGCCTCCAGGCCGAGGAGCCCGCCGCCGATCACGATGGCGCGCGCGTGCTCCACCGCCGCCTGGCGGATGGCGGCGACGTCCGCGAGGTCGCGGAAGGTGAGGACGCCGGGCAGCTCCATGCCGGGCTTCGGCAGCCGGATCGGCAGGGAGCCCACCGCGAGGACGAGCTTGTCGAAGGGTAGGACGTGGGTCTCGCCCACCATCACGAGGCCGTTCTCGCGGTCGATCTCGGTGACCGGCGCGCCGGTGATGAGGCGGATGCCGTGGGCCTCGTACCAGTCCAGGCCGCGGAAGGCGCAGCCCGCCTCGTCGACCTCGCCTCCCAGCAGGGAGGACAGCAGCACGCGGTTGTAGGCCGCCCGCGGCTCGGCCCCGACGACGCTGACGTCGTACAGGCCCGGCGCCCGCTCGGTCAGGCGCTCCAGGAAACGCAACGACGCCATGCCGTTGCCGATGACCACCAAACGCTCCTTCATCGCCAGAGCCTGTTCCTCAGGCCGCGATGGCGGGCTTGGCGTGGCGCGCGTAGAGGAATTCGAGCACCTCGGCGCGGGCATGCGTGTAGGTCGCGTCCTCCACCAGATCGAGGCGGCGGCGCGGCCGCTCCAGGTCGACCCTCAGGATCTCGCCCACGGTGGCCGAGGGGCCGTTGGTCATCATCACGATGCGGTCGGAGAGGAGCACCGCCTCGTCGACGTCGTGGGTGATCATGATCACGGCGTTCTTCAGCCGGGCATGGATGTCCATCAGCGAGTCCTGGAGATGGGCGCGGGTGAGCGCGTCCAGGGCCCCGAAGGGCTCGTCGAGGAGCAGCACCTTCGGCTCCATCGCCAGGGCGCGCGCGATGCCGACGCGCTGCTTCATGCCGCCCGATATCTCGCTCGGGCGCCGGTCGGCGGCGTGGGTCATGTTCACGAGCGACAGGTTGTGGTCGATCCAGGCGTTGCGCTCGGCCTTCGACTTCTTGCCCTTGAAGACCTTGTCGACGGCGAGCGCCACGTTCTCGCGCACGGTGAGCCAGGGCAGCAGCGAGTGGTTCTGGAACACCACGGCCCGGTCGGGGCCGGGGCTGTTCACCTCCTTGCCTTCGAGGAGGACGCCGCCGATGGAGGCCTTGAGCAGGCCGGCCACGATGTTGAGCACCGTCGACTTGCCGCAGCCCGAATGCCCGATCAGCGAGACGAACTCGCCCTTGTCGATCTTCACGCTGACGTCGCGCAGGACCTCGTTGGTGCGGCCCGCGCGGGTGAAGCTGATGCCGACGTTCTCGATGCTGAGATAGCTCATGGGAATCCCTCCTCAGGCGGTCGCGGTGCCGCGGGTGACCAGGGTGCCGACGAAGGCGACGAAGCGGTCGAGGATGAAGCCGATGACCCCGACATAGACGAGGGCGACGATGATCTCGGAGATGTGGGAGGAGTTCCACGCGTCCCAGATAAAGAAGCCGATGCCGACGCCGCCGATGAGCATCTCGGCCGCCACGATAGCGAGCCAGGACAGGCCGACGCCGATGCGCAGGCCGGTGAAGATGTAGGGGGCCGCCGAGGGCAGCATGATCTTGGCGAAGAACTCCAGCGGGTTCAGGCGCAGCACCGCCGCCACGTTGCGGTAGTCCTGCGGGATGTTCCGGATGCCCACCGCCGTGTTGATGATGATCGGCCAGATCGAGGTGATGAAGATCACGAAGATCGCGCTCGGCTGGCCGTCCCGGAAGGCGGCCAGCGAGAGCGGCAGCCAGGCCAGCGGCGGGATCGTGCGCAGCACCTGGAAGATCGGGTCGAGGCCGCGCATGGCCCATTCCGACTGCCCGATCAGGGTGCCGGTGAGGATGCCCGCGACGGTGGCCAGGGCGAAGCCGAGGGCCACGCGCTGGATGCTGGCGGCGATGTGCCAGAACAGGCCCTTGTCGGTGCCGCCGTTGTCGTAGAACGGGTGGGCGATGATGTCCCAGGCCTCGGTGACGACGCGCGAGGGCGGCGGCAGGCCGGCGCCGGGACGCGAGCACAGCATCTCCCAGATCACCAGGAACGCGATCAGCACCACGACGGGCGGGATCAGGTTTTTGGCCAGGTTCTTCCCGACGCTGTTCAGGGTGGCCATCGTGACCAGGGGCGCCCGCTTCGGCTTGGCCGGCGCGGCGACGCCCGGGCCGGCGGCGATGGTGGGGGTGTTGGCCATCACGCGATCCTCTTGATGCCGAGGCTGGACAGGTAGGCGGCGGGATCGGCCGGATCGAAGACCTTGCCGTCGAAGAAGGTCTCCTTGCCGCGGGAGGTGGAGGCCGGGATCGCGGTGACGCCGAGGGCCTTGGCGGCCTCGCGCCAGAGGTCCTCGCGGTTCACCTTGGCGATCAGCGCCTTGGTGTCGGTCTGCGCGTCGAACTTGCCCCAGCGGATGTCCTCGGTGAGGAACCAGAGGTCGTGCGACTGGTAGGGATACGAGGCGTTGTCGTTCCAGAACTTCATCACGAAGGGGCTGTTCTCGACCACGCGGCCGTCGCCGTAATCGATCGTGCCCTTGATGCGCCCGGCGACGTCCGCCACCGGGACGTTCATCCACTGGCGCTTGGCCGCGATGGCGGCGACCTCGTCCTTGTTCTCCGGCTTGTCGCACCATTGCTGCGCTTCGAGCACGGCCATCAGCAGCGCCCGGGTGGCGTTGGGGTACTTCTCCGTGAAGGAGGCCCGCATGGCGAAGGCCTTCTCCGGGTGGTCCTTCCAGAGCTCGCCCGTGGTGAGCGCGGTGTAGCCGAGGCCCTGCTGCACCAGCTGGGCGTTCCACGGCTCGCCGACGCAGAAGCAGTCCATCGTGCCGACCTTCATGTTCGCCACCATCTGCGGGGGCGGCACGACGATGGTCTCGATATCCTTGTCCGGGTCGATGCCGCCGGCGGCCATCCAGTAGCGGAGCCAGAGGTCGTGGGTGCCGCCCGGGAAGGTCATGGCCGCCTTCACCGATTTGCCGGCGGCCTTCTTCTTCTCGACCGCCGCCTTGAACACCTTCGCGTCCAGGGCGACCTTCTGGTCGAGGTACTCCTTGGCCACCGAGATGCACTGGCCGTTGCTGTTGAGCCGAGCCAGGATGTGCATCGGCACCGGGACGTTGTTCTGCGTCACCCGTCCGGCCGAGATCAGGTAGGGCATCGGCGTCAGGATGTGGGCGCCGTCGATGCCGTTGCCCTCCGAGCCGAGCACGAGGTTGTCGCGGGTGGTGCCCCAGGAGGCCTGCTTGAGCACCTCGACGTCGGGCATGCCGTGCTTGGCGAAGAAGCCCTTCTCCTTGGCCACGAAGAGCGGGCTCGCATCGGTGAGGGCGATGAAGCCGAGCTTGGCCCCCTTCACCTCGGGGCCGGCGCCCTGCGCGAAGGCGCCGCCCGGCAGGGCTGTGCGGGCGAGCGCTGCCAGGGACAGGCTGGCGGCAGCGCCCTTCAGCAGATCACGGCGGTTGTTGCGGAAACCGTCAGTCATCGAACCCGACATCCTCGAAAGCAATGAGCATCCGCCAAAGAAAAAACCGCCGACCAAGCACATCCATCGAACGCAAGATCTGCGTTCCGTGGGGGACTCGGGTCAGCGGCTCTGCCGACGGATAAGGCTCGTCATCGTTGGCGAGCCCGCGATGCCCTGCACGGGGCGTGCCAAGTCCGGCCGGCCTGCCGGATCAACGCGCTGCGGTTCCCTTCGGAATCGTTCCAAGCTGTTCGTCGGGCAGGCTTTTGGCGCAGATGCCTCACCGCGCGGCGGCGCGCGCCACGCTCACGGGTGCGTCCCAGACCGCCCCGGACCGGCCGGTCCGGGGGCACGCCTGCCGCATCGCGCGCCGCCGACCGCACTGCACAATCCGCGGGCAGTCTGCCGGTGCGGACAGCAGCCCCGTCGCTCAGTCCGCCAGCGCCGCCGCGTAGAGGTCGGGCCGGAGGATCGCCCGCGCGCGCTCGGCCAGGGCCGGGTTGGGCACGATCTGCCCGGCGGCCCCCATCTGCTCGAGGATCCAATCGGCCTGGTCGGGCCGCGGCGGCTCGGCCTCGGCGCCGAACACGACGAAGCGCGCCGCGCGCGACTCGGTCCCGTCCGCATCGCGCACCACGGTGCCGGCCAGGGCCCGGCGGATGAGGCCCGGATCGATCCCGAGATGGCTCGGATGGGCGAGCAGGCTCGCCAACTCGCCCCGGTTCTCGGGGGCCGCGCACCAGCGCCCGGCCCGCCGCACCGCCCGGACCAGGGCGGCGCTCGTCTCCGCCGCATAGGCCGGCAGGGCCAGCACCTTTTCCGGGCAGTCCGGCGCCAGGTCGCAGCCGAGGGCGACGATGCGGCCGTAGCCCTCGGCCACCGCGACGCTGTTCCAGGGACTGCCGGCGCAGAACCCGTCGATCTGCCCGGAACGCAGGGCCTGGGCGATCCAGGGCGGCGGGATCACCACCAGCCGGGTGGCGGCGTCGAGGTCGAGCCCCCCGCGGGCGGCGAACATCCGGAGTTGATAGGTGTGGCACGAGAAGGGGTGCACGGTACCCAGCGTCAGGGGCCGACCCTCTGTGACCCGCACGCGTGCGACACGGGAAAACGCGCGTGCAATCGTGTCGAGATCCGGGCCCTCCGGCGCCATCTCGGCCCAGAGCGGGCGTGAGACCGTCACCGCATTGCCGTTGAGGCTGAGCCCGAGGGGCACCACCAAATCGGTCTCCGGCCCGCTGATGCCGAGGGCGCTGGCGACGGCCAGGGGCGCCAGCATGTGGGCGCCGTCGAGGTGTCCGAGCGCCAGCTTGTCCCGGAGCGTCGCCCAGGAGGGTTCGCTGACGAGGTCCACCGCCAAGCCCTCGGCGGCGGTGAAGCCCCCTTCCACGGCAGCGATCAGGGGAGCCGCGTCGATGAGCGGCACGTATCCGAGGGCGAGTCTCATCCGGGCAGGCCCCTCATCCCAGGAGATCCGCCGCGGTCACGATGGCGCGGGCGATGTCGGCGATTTTCCGCTTCTCGTTCATAGCCTTGCGTCGCATCGTCCGGTAGGCCTCCTCCTCCGAGAGGCCCTTGGCCGTCATCAGGATGCCCTTGGCCCGCTCGATCAGCTTGCGGTCGGCGAGCTCGCCCCGCGCCTCCGTCAGCTCGCGCTGCAGTCGCGCGAAGGCGTTGAAGCGCAGGATCGCCACGTCGAGGATCGAGCGGATGCGCTGCGGCTGCAGGCCGTCCACCACGTAGGCGGAGATGCCCGCATCCATCGCCGCCTGCATCATCGGGACGTCGGAGCGGTCGACGAACATCGCCACCGGTCGCTCCACGTGCCGGGACAGGCCCGACATCTGCTCGAGGATGTCCCGGCTCGGGCTCTCCAGGTGGATCACGACCACGTCCGGATTCAGGGCCGCCACCCGGGCCGGCAGGTCGGCGGTGTCCGGCAGAACCACGACGCGGGTGAAGCCCGATGCCATGAGTCCCTCCTCGAGGATCGCGGCGCGGGCACGGCTCGGGTCGATCACGGCGACGGTCAGGGTCGGCTCGGTCATCGGTGTCCGGGGACGCGAATCGGGGTTGGGGCGGTCCCGGCAGGTCGCATGCCGGTCGAGGGAATGACAAGGCACATGATGCGGTGGGCGTGGGCGTGCGGACGTCGCCAAACAGGAGGGTGTCACCGGGAAGGCAAGCCGCATGCCCGACGAAACATTACCGTTTGGAGAGGAAACAGCCCAGGTTCCGCCGCAAACGGCCCGGCTAATGGCGCCGGCGATCGGACCGGTTGCTGAATTGCACAGCGAGGTGCTCCGGATGTCAGGCTGCACGCCCCCCGATCAAGCGGCGTTCGAATCGGGTTCCGCGCGTGGCGTGACGCCGCCCCTCCTGCCGACGCTGGCGATGGCGGCGATCCTCGGAGCGGCCTCCTATCTCTGTCAGGAGCCAGCCATCGTGGCACCGGCCTCGGTTCCGGCGACCGCCGTGGCGGCCGCACCGGAGGCCACGGCAGAGACGCCCTTCATCCCGGCACCGCTTGCCTTCCAGGCCCAGTTCCCCCTGGTCATCGTCGCTCAAGCCGAGGCCACCGCCCAGGCTCATAGGACTGGGCCTCGGCCCGCCCGCCTCGCCGCTCCCCGCCGGTTCGAGAATCCGCGCCTCGCAGCCGCCAAGGTTGCGCCGACCGCCGACAAGGCGTCGCAAGGCTCCGAGAAGGTGCCGCAGGCCTTTGCGAGGCCGCCGCAGGGACGAGAGAAGGCACTCCCCTTCGTGGCCGAGGCCGAGGTCTCGCATGCCGCGGCCGAGGGGGACGAGGGCGTGCTGCCCGGGATCGGCCTGCCCGACGTGACTTTGCCCGACATCGCCCTGCCCTTCGCGCCGACGATCCGCGCGGTGACCCAGGCGGGCGCCGCTGCCGGCGCCTTCATGGGCGCCAAGACCGCCGCCGCCGGTACCTTCGTGAGCGCCCAGGGGGCGGCCCTCGGCGCGGGGACCGCAACCCTCGGTGCCGCCGTCTCCGGCTGGGTCGGGCGCCTGCGCTAAACCCATTCGCAGCGTTGGCCGACCACCAAAAGCACCCCTGACCCTGGACCCTGCCGCGTTCGAAGACTACGTGGTCGCTCAGCGATGCTGCGCGGCCCCGTGACGGTCGACGTCGCGAGGACGAGGACCTGATGGCCGGACGGATCGAGGATTACGCGCTCGTCGGCGATGGCCGCACCGCCGCGCTGATCGCCCGCGACGGCAGCGTCGACTGGCTCTGCTGGCCCCGTTTCGATTCTGCCGCCTGCTTCGCCGCGCTGCTTGGTACCGAGGATCACGGCTACTGGAAGCTCGGTCCTGCGGATGCGGCCACCACGACGCGCCAGTATCGCGAGGGCAGCCTCGTCCTGGAGACCCGGCACGAGACCGGCGCCGGCGTCGTGCGGGTGACCGACTACATGCCCGCCAACGATGGCGCGCACCTCGTCAGGATCGTCGAGGGGCTCGAGGGGGCCGTGCCCATGCGGATGTGCCTTCGCGTCCGCTTCGATTACGGATTGGCGGTGCCCTGGGTCTCGCACAACGAGCTCGGCGATCTCCGTGCGATCTCGGGCCCGCACAAGGTGGTGCTGCGCACCCTCGTGCCGACGTTCGGCCAGGACCAGACCACCGTCTCGGAATTCACGGTGGAAGCCGGGCAGAGCGTGGCCTTCACCCTGAGCTACGGGGCATCCCACGAGGACGACCCGGCGCCGATTCAGCCGCGCAAGGTGCTGTTCGAGACCGATCGCTACTGGCGCGACTGGTCCAGCCGCGCGGCCGCCGGTACCCCCTGGGACGCAATCCTGAAGCGGTCGCTGCTGACCCTGAAGGCGCTGATCTACCAGCCCACCGGCGGCATCGTGGCTGCGCCTACGACGTCCCTGCCGGAGGATCTCGGCGGCGTGCGCAACTGGGATTACCGGTTCTGCTGGCTGCGCGACTCCACCTTCACCCTGATCGCCCTGATGGATGGCGGCTATCTCGACGAGGCGCGCGCCTGGCGCGATTGGCTGGTGCGCGCTGTGGCCGGCAATCCGGAGCAGGCCCACATCCTCTACGGCATCGCCGGGGAGCGTATGCTGCCCGAGATCGAACTCGACTGGCTCCCGGGCTACGAGAACTCGAAGCCTGTGCGTATCGGCAACGCGGCGGTGGAGCAGTTCCAGCTCGACGTCTACGGCGAGATCTTCGACGCGCTCTACCAGGCGCGCCAGCGCGGCCTTCAGGGCGACGCGGATGGCTGGCGGGTCGGCGAGGCGCTGCTGCGCCACCTGGAGAAGGTCTGGTGCACACCCGACGAAGGCATCTGGGAGGTGCGCGGCGGGCGTCGCCATTTCGTGCATTCGAAGGTGATGGCCTGGGTCGCCTTCGACCGGGCTATCCGTTCCTTCGAGGAGGCCGAGACCCGCGAACAGGACGAGATCCGCACCACCGGCATCAGTCATCGGCCCAAGCAGGCTCGCGAGGTCCCGGTGGCGCGCTGGCGCGAGATCCGCGATCAGATCCACGCCGAGGTCTGTGCCAAGGGTTTCGATCCCGAGCTGAACAGCTTCGTGCAGTCCTACGGCTCGAAGCGCCTCGACGCGAGCCTTCTTCTCATCGCCCATATGGGATTCCTGCCCCAGGACGACCCGCGGGTGGTCGGCACCGTGGAGGCCATCGGGCGTACCTTGATGCGTGACGGCTTCGTGCTGCGCTACGACACCGAGAACCAGACGACCGACGGGCTGCCCGGCGACGAGGGCGCGTTCTTGCCCTGCTCGTTCTGGTACGCCGACAACCTCATCGGTCTCGGGCGCTGCGGAGAGGCGCGTGCGCTGATCGAGAGGCTGATCGGCGTCTGCAACGATGTCGGATTGGTGGCGGAGGAGTATGATGTGAAGGCCCGGCGCCTCGTAGGGAACTTCCCGCAGGCTTTCAGCCACGTCACGCTGGTGAACACCATTCTCAACTACAGCCGGGCCAAGGGGCCGGCCAGGGAGCGGAGCAGCGGTTCCGCGCAAGCCAAATCCCCGGGTGCGACCCCGCCCGCACCCCAACGGTGCGACGCCTGAGCGTTTCGGACGCTCAAGGCGAACAAGCCCACAGATGAAGGACGACGAGAGATGAGCGGAGCAGAGACCAAGCCGAACGCGGCCCCGAGCGAGCTCGACAAGCTCAGCATCGACACGCTTCGGACGCTCGCGATCGACGCGGTGCAGAAGGCCAATTCCGGTCATGCCGGCGCCCCGATGGCGCTGGCACCGGTGGCCTACACCCTCTGGAACCACTACCTGCGCTATGACCCGGCGCACCCGCACTGGCCCAACCGCGACCGCTTCGTCCTCTCGGCCGGCCACGCCTCGATGCTGCTCTACGGCCTGATCCATCTCGCGGGCGTGACCGAGAAGGACGGCGGGAACGCCCCCGCCCTCACCATCGACGACCTCAAGAATTTCCGCCAGCTCGACAGCCGGACCCCCGGCCACCCCGAATATCACTTCACCACCGGCGTCGAGACCACCACCGGCCCCCTTGGCCAGGGTGTGGCGAACTCCGTCGGCATGGCGATGGGGGGGCGGTTCCTCGGCGAGCGCCTGAATCGGCCCGATCTGCCGCTGTTCGACTACAACGTCTACGCCATCTGCTCGGACGGAGACCTGATGGAGGGGGTCGCCGCAGAGGCCGCTTCCATCGCCGGGCACCTGCGCCTGTCGAACCTGTGCTGGATCTACGACAACAACACCATCACGATCGAGGGCCACACCGAACTCGCCTTCTCCGAGGAGGTCGCGGCCCGCTTCCTCGCCTATGGCTGGCAGGTCCTGCGCGTGGCCGACGCCAACGACGTCCATGCGGTCTCGTCCGCCCTGGAGACCTTCCTCCAGTCCAGCGACCGACCGACGCTGATCGTCGTCAACTCGATCATCGGTTACGGCGCGCCCAAGAAGCAGAACACCGCCAAGGCCCACTCGGACCCGCTCGGCGAGGACGAGGTCAAGGGCGCCAAGCGCGCCTATGGCTGGCCGGAGGACGCGCAGTTCCTGGTGCCCGACGGGGTCTACGACACCTTCCGCAACGGCATCGGCAAGCGGGGTGCCGAGCTCTACGCCACCTGGGAGGGCTTCTTCCACGAGGCCAAGGCCGCGGACCCGGTGCACGCCGAAGAACTCGATGCCTATCTCGAGGGCCGGTTGCCGGCCGGCTGGGACAAGGACATCCCGGTCTTCGACGCGGATGCCAAGGGTCTCGCCACCCGCGAGTCCTCCGGGAAAGTACTGAATGCCATCGCGCAGCACGTGCCGTTCATGCTCGGCGGCTCGGCCGACCTCGCGCCGTCCAACAAGACCAATCTCACCTTCGAGGGGGCCGGCTCTCTGACACCCTTCGAGCCCGGTGGTCGCAACATCCACTTCGGCGTGCGCGAGCACGCGATGGGCTCGATCGTGAACGGCCTCGGCCTCGTGGGCCTGCGCGCTTACGGCGCCACCTTCCTGGTCTTCGCCGACTACATGCGTCCGCCAATCCGCCTTGCAGCATTGATGGAGGTGCCGGTCTTCCACGTCTTTACGCACGATTCGATCGGTGTCGGCGAGGATGGCCCCACCCACCAGCCGGTCGAGCAGCTGCTGACGCTGCGGGCGATTCCGGGCCTGGTGACCCTGCGCCCGGCGGATGCCAACGAGGTTGCGGAGGCCTACCGGGTCATCATGAGTCTGAAGGACCAGCCGGCGGTTCTGGCGCTCAGCCGCCAGCCGCTCCCGACCCTGGATCGGTCGAAGTATGCTGCCGCCTCCGGCACCGCCAAGGGTGCCTACGTGCTCGCCGATTGCGCGGGAACCCCGGAGGTCATCTTCATCGGTACGGGCTCGGAGGTGCAGCTCTGCGTCTCGGCCTACGAGGCCCTGACGGCCGAGGGCGTCAAGGCCCGCGTCGTCTCGATGCCGTCCTGGGACCTCTTCGAGCGGCAGGATGAAGGCTATCGCAACAGTGTACTCATCCCCGAGGTGCTGGCCCGCGTCGCCGTCGAGCAGGGCTCGGTGATCGGCTGGGACCGCTACGCGGGTTCGGCGGGCACGATCATCGGCATGCACACCTTCGGCTCCTCGGCGCCGCTCAAGGACCTGCAGACGAAGTTCGGCTTCACCCCCGAGAAGGTGCTCCAAGCAGCGCGCGATCAGATCGCCCGGCACAGGAAATAGGCTGCGCGACCGCTCTCCCTCCTCCTCTGGGGGAGGCGCGCCGGCTGGGCCGGTGCCGCCAGCCGCAGCAGCCGGAGCATGCCCGGCCACCCTACCCTCCTCTCCTCCCTTTCGTCGGGGGGAGATGTGCATAACCGGTGATGGATGTCGGCGACGTGGCTCCCCGCCCGGCGCCCGGACGACGAGGAGTTTCCCATGAACCCGCTCAAGGCTCTCTTCCCCGAACAGGGTCAGGCCGTGTGGCTCGATTTCGTCGCCCGCGGCTTCGTTGCGCAGGGCAAGCTGAAGGCGTTGGTGGACGAGGACGGCCTGCGCGGCGTCACCTCGAACCCCTCGATCTTCGAAAAGGCCATCGGCGGCTCGTCGGAATACGATGACGCCTTAAAATCCGTGATGGACCAAGGCGATGCCCGCGTCATCGACCTCTACGAAGGCTGCGCAGTGGCCGACATCCAGGCTGCCGCCGACGTGCTGCGTCCGGTCTACGACGGATCCGACGGAGCCGACGGTTACGTCAGCCTGGAGGTCTCGCCCTACCTCGCCCTCGATACCGAGGAGACTCTCGCTGAGGCCCGCCGCCTCCACAAGATGGTGGCCCGAGACAACTTGATGGTGAAGGTGCCGGCGACGCGCGAGGGTATCCCGGCGATCCAGGCCCTGACCGCGGACGGCATCAGCATCAACGTCACGCTGCTGTTCTCGGTCGGCACCTACGAGGCGGTGGCCCGCGCCTTCATCGCGGGCTTGGAGGCCTTCGCGGCCAAAGGCGGGGATGTGTCGAAGGTCGCCAGCGTCGCGAGCTTCTTCATCAGCCGGATCGATGTCGCGGTGGACAAAGCCCTGGACGAGGCCGGTGGCTTCGACGACCTCAAGGGCAAGGTCGCCATCGCCAATGCCAAGCTCGCCTATCAGCGCTACAGGGCCATCCACGCCGAGCCGCAATGGCAGGCCCTCGCGCGAAAGGGTGCCAAGGCGCAGCGCCTGCTCTGGGCCTCCACGGGCGTGAAGAACAAGGCCTATTCCGACGTGCTCTACGTCGAGGAACTGATCGGTCCCGATACCGTCAACACCATGCCGCCGGCCACCATGGACGCGTTCCGCGACCACGGCACCGTCAAGGCTGGCATCGAGAGCGACGTTGCGGGCGCGCAAGCCGTGATGGCGCGCCTCGCCGAGGCCGGGATCAACATCGAGACGGTCTCCGACACCCTGGTCGACGAGGGCGTGCAGCTCTTCATCGATGCCGCCGACAAGCTCCTCGGTGCGGTGGCCACCAAGCGCATCGACTTCCTAGGGCCGAAGCTCGACGCCCAGACCCTGGTGCTCGGCGACTCTCTGGGTGCCGTTGCCAAGAAGGCGGTCGAGGAATGGCGCGCGTCCGGCAAGATCCGTCGACTCTGGGCGCACGACAAGACGGTGTGGAGCGGGGCCGACGAGGACCGCTGGCTCGGCTGGCTGCGCATCGTCGAGGACGAGCTCGAGCATGTCGCCGACTACGAGGCCTTCGCCGAGGACGTGCGGGCGGGTGGCTTCAGTGACGTCGTCGTACTCGGAATGGGCGGCTCGAGCCTTGGCCCGGAAGTGCTCGCCGAGACCTACGGCAGCCACGAGGGCTTCCCCCAGCTGCGGATCCTCGACTCCACCGATCCGGATCAGGTCCGCGAGACGGAGGCCGCGATCAGCCTGCCGACCACGCTGTTCATCGTCGCGAGCAAGTCGGGCTCGACCCTCGAGCCCAACGTCTTCCGCGACTATTTCCTCGGCCGGATGAAGGAGACGGTGGGTGCCGACAAGGCTGGAGCCCACTTCGTCGCCGTCACCGACCCGGGCTCGGCCATGGAAAAAGCCGCCCAGGCCGATAACTTCCGGAAAATTTTCTACGGTGTGCCGCAGATCGGCGGGCGCTACTCCGTACTCTCGGCGTTCGGCCTCGTGCCGGCGGCGGCCTCGGGCATCGACGTGAAGGCCTTCCTCGACACCGCCCGGATCATGGTCCGCTCCTGCGGCCCTGCCGTGCCGCCTGCCCAGAACCCGGGCGTGCTCCTCGGCACCGCCATGGGAGCGGCGGCGCTGAACGCTGGGCGCGACAAGGTCACGATCATCGCCTCGCCGGGCATCGACACCTTCGGCGCCTGGGCCGAGCAGCTCATCGCCGAATCCACCGGGAAGGAGGGCAAGGGCCTCATCCCCATCGACGGCGAGCCCGTCGACGTGCCCGCGGTCTACGGCCGTGATCGTTTCTTCGTCTACCTGCGCCTTGATGGCCGTGCCGATCCCCACCAGGATGAGGCAGTGCGCAATCTCGAGCGTGAGGGCCACCCGGTGGCGCATATCACCCTGGCCAACGCGGAACAGCTGCCGCAGGAATTCTTCCGCTTCGAGATCGCCACGGCAGTGGCGGGCGCGATGCTCGGGATCAATCCCTTCGACCAGCCCGATGTCGAGGCGAGCAAGATCGAGACGAAGAAGCTGTTCGACGCGGCCGAGAAGAGCGGCGCCCTGCCGGGCGAGACGCCCCTATTCGCCGACGAGACGATCGCCCTCTACGCAGATGCGGCCAATGCCGGCGCCCTACCCCAGGCCACGCAAGGGCTCGAGGGCGCCATCGCCGCCCATCTTGCGCGCGCGAAGGACGGCGACTACGTCGCGCTCCTCGCCTATGTGGCGCGCAATCCCGGTCACCATGCGATCCTGCAGGAGGCCCGGGTGGCGCTGCGCGATAAGCGCCGACTCGCAACCTGTCTCGAATTCGGGCCGCGCTTCCTGCACTCCACCGGCCAGGCTTACAAGGGCGGGCCCGATACCGGCGTGTTCCTGCAGATCACTGCCGATCCGTCGGCGGACCTCGCCATTCCCGGGCGCAGCCTCGGGTTCGGCACGGTGGTGGCGGCCCAGGCCCGGGGGGATTTCGCGGTCCTGGCCGAGCGCCGGCGCCGGGCCCTGCGCGTCCATATCAAGGGCGGTCAGGTCGAGGCCGGCCTGAAGCGTATCGCCGCGGCGATACGCGCTGCGCTCTAGCCTCGGCTCTCGGGGACCCCGGCGGGAAACCTAAGGAACCGCCCGCTTCCGACTGGGAGCGGGCGGCTCTTTGCCAAGGGAGCTGATCCGGAGCGGCCGCAGCACCGGGCTACGACGCGAAGCCGTTGTCCCGTCCCCAGATGATCGCCTCGCCGCGGCGATGAATGCCGAGCTTACGATAGAGCGCGGCCGCGTGGTTGCGCACCGTGTTGGGGGTCAACCCTAAGCGCGTGGCGATGGCGCCGTCGCCGAGGCCCTGGCAGATCAGGCGGAGCACCTCGCCCTCGCGGCGGGTGAGATCGGGCCTGATCGGTGCGGGCTCCGACGAACTCGGATGACGCAGGCTGCCGAGCTTGTCGATCAGGCCGCGGCTGAACCATGAGGTGTCGGCCATCACGGTCTCGATCGCGTCGAACAAGTCGCGCTCGGAGCGCTTGCGATCGCTGATGTCCTGCAGCACCGCGAGCAGACAGGGTTCGTCGCCGATGGTGACGCTCTCGGCCGAGACCAGGCAGTCGAGATCGACTCCCTCCCGGCTCCGCAGGCAGGCCTCGAAGCCGAGAACGCTGCCTTGCGCGGCAAGGTCATGTCCGAAGCGCTCGCGCTGAGCGGCGTTGGCCCAAAGGCCGATCGCGTCGAGTTCGTGCCCCAGCACGGCGTCCTCCGCATGACCGAAGGTCCGTGTAAAGGCATGGTTGATCCCGATCACGGCGCGGCCATCGGCCCGACACAGCAGAGTCGGCACGGGCGTGAGGCGGAATGCGGTGGCGAAGCGCTCCTCGCTGTGGCGCAGGGCCGTCTCGGCCTTCTTGCGCAATTCGAGATCGGCGAAGGTGAAGAGCATGCAGGGCTCGTCGCCCATGTCGATGGGCTGGCCTGCCACGATGACGAAGCGGGTCCCACCGTTGGGCAGACGCAGGCAGGCCTCCATCTGCGGAATCGTCTCGCCCGCGTTGAGGCGTGCGATGGCCAAGTCCCGGCTGCGGGCGTCGGCGAGCACGTCGACCTCGTAGACGCTGCGCCCGATGATGTCCGCGCTGCGATAGCCCGTCATTTCCAGGAAGCCGAGATTGACCTTCACGTGGCGCAGGTCCGACAGCCGGCAGATCACGGCCGGTGCCGGGTTGGCGCTGAACGTCTTTTCGAAGCGTTCCTCGGCCTGAAATTGCGACGTGACGTCCGCAAGGATCAGCACGAGGCAATCGGGCTGGCCCGCCGCATCCCGGATGATGAGGCTGCGGATGCGCTGCATCACATCGAAGTCCGGCCTGTCCGTTCGTCGGACATTGACGATGACCTCATCGAAGGTCTCGCCGGCCAGAACGCGCTCGATCGGGGTGCGCGTGATGACGTGGTTGTTGCGGTAGCGGAGGACGAAGGTCTCGCGAAAGGCCGAGACCGTTCCGCCCAGTTCGGCGAGATCGGCCGCTCCGTGCATCGCGAGGGCCGCCGCGTTGGCCCAGGTGATATGCTGATCGGGCTCGATGAGAATTACGCCCTCGGAAAGCCCGGCGATGATTTGGTGCAGCTGGGAACGGTCGACGCCCGTCGTCAAGGGTTTTGGCATCCTGTGTACAGAAGCAGCGCCGGCACCGGAGAGAACGCCCGGGTGCGTCGGCGCTCCTCACGCAAACGAAGCCGTTCGCTCGAGGAACAAACGCAGGAGCGTCCGACTCGTTGCCGAAATGTCCCGGCCCCGGAAGCGTGGCCGCGGCTTTGCATGCAATATTCCTGCTGAATGGGTTAGGCGGGAGATCGCGATGTGCCAAGGTGACGATCCGGGTTGTAGCCACTTTACGGAGCATCGGCGGCGCCTGCTCGGCGACCTCGAACCGGAGCGGCGCGCCTTCCTGAAGAGCGGGTTCGTTGCCTCGGGTGGTGCTGCGGCTCTGATGGCCGGTGGCCTCACGTTGCCCGGTGCGGCCCTGGCCCAGACGAGCGCACAGCATGGTCCGAAGCGGACGGCGCATTACCACCTGCCGGCCACGGCCGAGACTGTGCATTGGGGCTATTTCAGCCGCAGCCTGAAACCGCAGGTCGAGATTGATCCCGGCGACTACGTCACCATCGAGACCCTGACGCACCACGCCAACGACGATGCCGAGCGCATGGTGACCGGCGATCCCGGCGCGGAGAGCGTCTTTCTGTGGACCAGGGAGAAGAAGGGCGTCGCTCGACGCGGGGCCGGGCCGGAGGACACCAAATTCGGACCCGGGGGCGGCCTCGGCGTGCATATCTGTACCGGCCCGGTGGCGATCCGCGGAGCCGAGCCCGGCGATGTCCTCGAGGTCCGCATCCTGGACGTGATGCCCCGCCCCTCGGCCAACCCCGCCTTCAAGGGCCGCACCTTCGGCAGCAATGCCGCCGCGAACTGGGGTTATCACTACAAGGACATGATCACCGGAGATCGGCCCCGCGAGGTCGTGACGATCTACGAGGTCGATGCCACCGGCGCGCGCGACTGGGCACAGGCGGTCTACAGCTTTCGCTGGCCGGGCGTGACGGACCCGTCCGGTGTCGACCACCCGACCATCGATTATCCAGGCCTGCCGGTGGATCACACCCGCACGAAGCGCAACTTCGATGTGCTCAAGGGCTTCCGCGTGCCGATCCGACCGCATTTCGGCACGATGGGCTTGGCACCCAAGGAAGCCGAGATGGTGAACTCGATTCCGCCGAGCTACACCGGTGGCAACATCGACAACTGGCGCATCGGCAAGGGCGCGACCCTCTACTATCCTGTCGCGGTGCCGGGTGCCCTTTTCTCGGTGGGCGACCCCCATGCGAGCCAGGGCGATTCCGAACTCTGCGGCACCGCCATCGAGTGCTCGCTCACCGGCACCTTCCAGTTCATCTTGCACAAGAAGGCGGATCTTCCCGGTACGGCTCTCGAGACCCTCGATTTCCCGATGATCGAGACGGCCGACGATTGGGTGCTCTCAGGCTTCAGCTGCCCGAACTATCTGGCCGATCTCGGGCCCGACGCACAGAACGCGATTTTCGCCAGATCTTCCATCGACCTCGCCATGCGGGATGCATTCCGCAAGATGCGTCAGTTCCTGATGCACGGACACGGACTGACCGAGGACGAAGCGATCTCCCTCATGTCCGTCGCGGTGGATTTCGGCATCACCCAGGTGGTGGATGGTAATTGGGGCGTCCACGCCATCGTGAAGAAATCGATCTTCCCAGTGCGCGTGACCTGATCCGCGGTTGGCACCCAGGTCAGACGCGGCCGGCGCGCAGCGATAAGGGCCAACGGATGGTCCTCCGCGCGTCGGGGGCGCCCCAGGTCGCGGCCAGGGTCTCCTGGAAGGCCAGGATCGGCGCCCGGCCCAGCGCGGTCTCCAGCGCCCGGGCCGCCGACCAAGTCTCCGTGTAGCCAATCAGGTCGGAGAGTCCCCAGGACTGCGTGATGGCAAGTTCCGGCATCGCGACGGCCGGGAAGGGGAACAGGAGCGTGCGATACCCATCCTCCACATGGCGGCGCTCGGGCGGCCAGTAGGGTCCCAGGGTTTCTCCGTAGAAGCGCTGCATCACGGCATCGATGGCCGCATCATCGATGTGCAGCACCCCGTAGGTGATGAGTGCCAGGATTGCCCCGGAACGCGCGACCCGCCGGACGTCAGCGTAGAGGGCAGGGAGTTCGAGCCAGTGGGCTGCCTGGGCAACCGTGACGAGGTCGACGCTCGCCGCCGGCAGATTGCTCTGCTCGGCAGGCGCTACGCTGTATACGACCCGGGCATGAGGCCTCGCATGGGCAATCTGCGCGGCACTCGCGTCGGTGGCGACGACGTGCTCGAACCGATCGGCGAGCAGGACCGAGAGTTGTCCGGTGCCGCAGGCGCAATCAAGGGCCAAAGCGCGCGCCGGCGCGGCATCCGCGAGCGCATCGACCAGGGCCCCCGGGTAGATCGGCCGGTGCGCCGCATACCCGGCCGCCTGGGTCGAAAAATGATCCTTGAAACGCATCGGCGCTGCCGAGCCCTTCCTGCTTGAGGGGCCGCTCCGATCCGCCCGGGGGCAGGTCCGAGTCGCGAGCGCCGCGTTTCGAAACCGAGAATCCTCGACGCGCGATCCGTGAACGCCTGCGGCTGCTCGCCTTCGCCAGGGAAGACCCAGCCGGACACATCGTGCGAAGCGGCACCACGACTATCGCTGCGGCCCCGCATTGATGCTCTTTAGGCGACCTAATCCCAAGCCTGGACTCGACACCCGGACCGGCGTCTCGGAGAGGTCGCCCCGAGTTGCCGACCTCGGTCGCGCACGTCAGCAGCTCAGACGACGACCTTCACGGCGACCGAACACGCGATAATGCGCGGCGCCGGATTCCATTTGGCCGCGATTGACGGCTCGCCGGACATCGGGATTGCAGCGCAGGTACTCGCCCTCATCGAAGCCGTAGTCCCGCCGGCCATAACCGCGGCCGCGATCCCGGAAATCGCCGTCGCGATCGCGATAGCCGTCGTCCCGGCCCCGATATCCCTCGTCGCGGCCGCGATAGCCGTCCTCGTATCCACGGTAGGGCTGGGCCAGAACAGGGCTTATCGAGCCGAGGACCGTCAGCCCCAGAACCGCTGCTGCACAGAGTGACTTCATGTCCGTAAATCTCCTTGCCGGACGCGGAAAACGGTTCCGCTTGCGTTTTGGTTCAATCCGCCTCGACGATCCGGCCTTCGAGTCCGAACAGGCGACCGAGCCCGCGCACCCGGTTGAGGATCCGATCGCCGGGGAGTGAGCCCAGGTCCGCCGGAAGGCTCAGTGTCACTCGACCCCCCTCAATGGTGACGGGAATCCGTCCGAGGGCGCCCGCCATGCCGGCCGAGAGCGGAAAGGCGAGGCGCAGCAGAGCGCCGAGGAGACGGGCGCGCTCGAACAGGCGGGGGCCCGCGAGGTTGCGCAGCATCGGGCTCGCCTTTTCGGGGGCGATTCCCTCGTGGCGGAAGTAGATGGCCAGCGCCAGATAGGCCCGGCCCGGATGATCGATCCCGACGAAGGCTGCATGCGTGATGACGTTGACGCTCTGCTCGCCGCGGTAATCCGGGTGCGCCCGCCAGCCGATATCGGACAGGAGGCAGGCCGCGTGGCGCAGGCGACGTTCGTCGGCGGTCTCGGGCTGATCGAGGCTGGCGATGAAGCGGTCGCTCCAGGTGATGAGATCCTCTGCATGGCCCGGCGAGCGAGCACGCAGAGTGTTCAATTCGGCCGCCGCCGCCAGCAGCGGGTCGGCAAGGCGAGCATGACGGTCGAGTTGCTCGTAGAGCAGGCCCTCGCGCACGCCGCTGGCCGAGATCGCAAGCTCGCGCGGGCGTCCGATCCGGATGATTTCCTCCAGCACCACCGCGCCGTAGGCGAGGAGCGGACGGCGCGCCTCGGACACGCTCTCGACATCCTGCAGCAGGGCCGCGTCGGTGCGCTCCACCACCTCGAGGAAGTTCAACTCGTCCGAGGGCTCGACGCTGTAACCGTGCATGACGTGAAGCGGATAGCCCCGGGCCGACTGATGCAGCCGCGCCAGGGCTCGCCAGGTGCCGCCCACCGCGTAAAAGCTGCGCCCGCGCAGGGTCTCCAGCTGCGGCGCAGCCTTCTTCAGGTTCTCGCGGACGATCTTGAGGGCCTTCTTGACCGAGCCGCCCGAGAGATCCTGGAGGGCGAGGCCGCCGAGCGGCATCGTCACGCCCATCCCGACCGTGGCCCCACGTACATCCACCAGTTCCAGGGACCCCCCGCCGAGGTCGCCCACGACGCCGTCGGGTGCGTGGAAGCCCGAGATGACGCCCAGCGCCGAGAGTTCGGCCTCGCGCCGGCCGGAGAGCAGTTCGATGCGCTGTCCGCAGGCGGCTTCCGCCGCAGCCAGAAATTCCTGGCCGTTCTCGGCGTCGCGTGCGGCAGCGGTGGCCAGCACGAAGGTGCGCGACACGCGCATGGTCTCGCAAAGCACGCGGAAACGCGCGAGCGCTACGAGCGCCCGGCGCACCGCCTCCTCGTTCAGGCGGCCCGTGGACAGCACGTTGCGACCGAGGCCGCACAGCACCTTCTCGTTATAGAGCGGGGTGGGCGCCCGGGTCAGGCCGTCATAGGCGACGAGCCGCACCGAGTTCGAACCGATGTCGATGATCGCCACCGGCTCGATGTGGTCCCCGGCCCCAGACAAGGGGAGGCCCTGGATGGGCGCGGGGCGGGCTGGGTCGAGGCCCATGCGGGCTCCTCTGGACGGTCCGTCAGCCACGCTGCGCGCGTCGGCTCAGGGCGCGCGGGCTCGACTTCTTCGACGACTTGCCGCGCCCGGAGAGGCTTGGATTCGTCATGAAATACTTGTGCGCATTGAAGGGCTCCTCCCCTTCGGCAGGTTGGATCCGTTCGCTGGCACCCGACGCCAGTACACGCCAGCTTTGGCGGTTGTCGAGGAGATTGGCCAGCATGATCTGATCCAGCACCTGCTGATGCACCGTTGGATTGGTGATCGGCAGGAGCGCCTCGACCCGGCGATCGAGATTCCGGCTCATCAGGTCGGCTGACGAGATGTAGACGACAGCCTTGGGGTGGGGCAGCCCAACGCCGTTGCCGAAGCAGTAGATGCGCCCGTGCTCAAGGAAGCGCCCGACGATCGACTTGACGCGGATCGTCTCCGACAGCCCCGGGATTCCGGGTCGGAGGCAGCAGATGCCGCGGACCACGCAGTCGATCTGCACGCCGGCCTGGGAGGCGTCGTAGAGCGCGTCGATGATCTGCTGGTCGACCAGCGAGTTGCACTTGATCCAGATCGCGGCCGGCCGTCCGGCCTTGGCGTGAGCCACCTCCGCCTCGATGTTCTCCAAGAGGCGCGGTTTCAGAGTCAGCGGCGAGACCGACATCCGCTCCAGCTCGGCGGGCTCCGCGTAGCCGGTGATAAAGTTGAAGATCCGGCTGACATCCCGCGCCACGGCGGGATCGGCCGTAAAGAAGGAGAGGTCGGTGTAAATGCGCGCGGTGATCGGGTGATAGTTGCCGGTGCCCACGTGGCAGTAGGTGACGAGGCGGTCGCCCTCGCGTCGGACCACCATGGACAGCTTGGCATGGGTCTTCAGCTCGATGAAGCCGAACACCACCTGCGCGCCGGCCTTCTCCAGGTTGCGCGCCCAGCGGATGTTGGCTTCCTCGTCGAAGCGGGCCTTCAGCTCGACCAGCGCCGTCACTGACTTGCCGAGCTCGGCGGCTTCCGCCAGCGCCGCGACAATCGGGGAGTTCGAGGAGGTGCGATAAAGCGTTTGCTTGATCGCCACCACGTTGGGGTCGCGGGCAGCCTGAGCGAGGAACTGTACCACCGCGTCGAAGGATTCGTAGGGGTGGTGGACGATGAAGTCCTTTTGTCGGATCGCCGCAAAGACATCGCCGCCGCTCTCGCGGATGCGCTCGGGGAAGCGGGGGTTGTAGGACTTGAATTTCAGGTCCGGCCGGTCGATGCCCACGATTTGCGACAGCTCGTTCAGGGCCAGCATCCCCTCCACGAAGATCACCGCGTCGCTGCCGATCTCGAGTTCGTCGGCCACGAAGGCACGCAGGTCCTCGGGCATCCCGGCCTCGACCTCCAGCCGGATGACGACGCCGCGGCGGCGCTGCTTGAGGGCCGTCTCGAAATGCAGGACGAGGTCCTCGGCCTCCTCCTCGATTTCGAGATCCGAGTCGCGGATGACGCGAAACGCGCCCTGTCCGCGCAAGGCGTATCCCGGGAAGAGCCGCCCGGTGAACAGCACGATGACCTGCTCGATGGCGATGAAGCGGGCGGTCGAATCGTTCTCGGCATCCGGCAGGCGCACGAAGCGGTCGAGCACCGCCGGCAGGCGGATCAGCGCGCGCAGGGTGCGACCGTCTCGGGGGCGCACCAGCATCAGCGCGATGGTCGAGCCGAGATTCGGAATGAACGGAAACGGGTGCGCCGGATCGATGGCGAGCGGCGTCAGGACCGGGAAGACATGGTTGAGGAAGTAGTCTTCCAGCCACGCCTTGTGATCCTGGGTCAGGCCGGCGGGCTCCATGAGTTCGATGCCGACGCCGAGGAGTTCACCGCGCAATTCGCGCCAGCGCGCCTGCTGATCGAGGGCGAGCCGCGAGACCTCGGTCCCTACGCGCGTCAGCTGTTCGGCCGGGGTCAGGCCGTCCTGCGAGGGTAGAACGAGACCGGCACGGACCTGATCGTGCAGGCCAGCGACGCGCACCATGAAGAATTCGTCGAGGTTGTTCGCCGAGATCGACAGGAAACGGACCTGCTCCAGGAGAGGGTGGTTGGCGTTCGAGGCCTCCTCCAGCACCCGACGGTTGAACTGAAGCCAGGACAGCTCGCGGTTGACGAAGCGCTCAGGGGAGTGGCGCAGGGCGAGCCCCGCCTCCCGCACGGAATCGCGCGCCTCCGCGCCGAGGGGGGCCTCGGCGGGCGGAGGCGGCAGCTCTCCCGGGGGCGGCAGGTCGAGATCGGCATCAGGCAGGGCATCGGAGACGGGTTCCCTGGCATCCGGAAACACATCCCGCACCGTCTTCCCCGGCTGGGGTTTCGAGGCCACCGCTGCGGGCTGCCCGACTCGCCGGGCGGCGGGCCGGGCGGCCCGCGTACGGCCCTCGGTGGCACGCGGGGGTCCGGCATCCGCTGCCGTCGCGTCCGAGTCCATGTCCGCCAAGAGTTCGTCTCCTACAGGTCTTCGAGGGTCGGCGTCGTAGCACGGGGCCGGCCGGCGTTTGTGACGGTTGCATGACGATCTTTGGCACGATCGTCCGTCGTATCGGCATGCCGTCCTCAGCGCGGGGCATGATCCGCGGGATCCGCCTCGTCCTCGTCTTCCGGTTCCCCGGCGCCGAAACCGAGGCGCTCCAGCACCGCCAGTGCCAGGGGTTTGGTGATACGTCGGCCCCGGCTCAAGGCATCCCGGTCCAGGGCGGTGACCACCTCTCGGGCGCGCCCGAGGGAGCGGTCGATTCGAAGCGCCAGAGCCTCAACGATCGCGAGATCCACCACGAGTTGTCGGTCGACGAACAGCTTGACGAGGACCGCGCGCAACAGGGCGTCGTCCGGGGGCAGGATGGTGGCGCCGGGGGCGAGGCGCAGGCGGGAACGCAGGTCCGCCGTCGTCAGGCCAAGCCCATCCACTGAGGTGGCGGAGGTGACGAGGACTGGGCAGGCGCGCTCGCGTGCGAGGTTGAGGAGGTGGAACAGGGCCGCCTCGTCGCGGGGAGTGCCCCCGTCTGCGCCGATCCGGTCGATGTCCTCGATCACCAGGGCGCCGTTGGAGAGGAAGTGCGGCACCGTTGCTGCGGTAATCTCGGAAGCCCGGGCCGTCCAGGCATGGGAACGAGTCGCCCAGATCGAGGCGAGGTGACTCTTGCCGCTGCCCGGTGGTCCGGTGAGCAGGCACACCGTGTCGGGCCAATTCGGCCACGCCTCGATCAGCGTGTAGGCGGCCTCGTTGGCCGGTCCCACGAGGAAGTCCTCGCGGCCATAGCGCGGGTCGGCCGGCAGGTCGAAGGCCAGCTGCTTCGGGGGAACGGTGTCGCGGATTGCCATTCAGGGTTCGGGCTTTGACAGGAGCGCGGGTGCGTCCGCGTAGTAGAGCGGACTTCGGAGGTAGCGCTCCAGGACGAAGCGGACCAGCACGCCGATGGACGCCGCCACTGGAACGGCCAGCAACAGCCCGAGGAAGCCGAACAGCGAGCCGAAGGCGAGGAGCGCAAACATGAGCCAGACCGGGTGAAGGCCGACCGATTCGCCCACGAGCTTGGGTGAGATGATGTTGCCTTCGAGGAATTGTCCGACCACGAACACCCCGATGGTGAGGCCGATATGCAGCCAGTCGGAACCCGGCCAGAACTGGGCAAGGGCAACGCCGACCGAGAGCAGGAAGCCGGTCAGCGTCCCAACATAGGGGATGAAGGTGAGGAAGCCCGCGATGAGGCCGATGAGGACACCGAAATTCAATCCGACGAGGAACAATCCGACGGCGTAGAAGGTGCCGAGAATGAGGCAGACCAGGGTCTGCCCGCGGACGAACCCCGTCACTGCCCCGTCGATCTCACGCCCGAGGCGCCGTACGACCGGCCGATGCCGGGGCGGTACCCAGCCATCGAGGGTCCCGATCATCCGGTCCCAATCGACGAGAAGGTAGAATGCCACCACGGGCGTGACGACGAGGAGCGACGCAATGGAGATCAGCGCCTGGCTGCCCGACCACAAGGACTTCAGGAAAGTCAGGAACCAGGTGCCGCCCTGCCCCACCAGGGTGCCGACCTGCGACTGCAGGTCGGTGAGCACGTCGGCGCCACCCACCCGCTGCAGCAGCGGGCCCGCCCGCTCGGCGAGGATCCCCTGCAGTCGCGAGACCATGCCGGGCAGGGTCGCCACGAGGGCGGAGACCTGGTTGGCGGCGAGCGGCACCACGAGCAGCAAGACCACCACGAGCCCAACCACGAAGACCGCGAGAATCAGGAGCGAGGCCGAGAGCCGCCCGAGCCCGAGGCGCTCGAGCCGGTCCGCGATCGGGTCGAGGAGATAGGCCAGCGCGAGGCCCGCCACGAAGGGCAGCATGACGTCGGCAAGCAGATAGAGCAGGAGGGCGAAGCCCACGAGGGCCATCAGCCCGATCATCGCCCTGCCGCGCATCGGCCGTTCCCCGCCCCAATCGTCGTGTGCGCGACGTCGCCGTTCACGGATCAACAGTGGGAACGCGAGGGACCGCGGTCAAGGCTGCGAGGCGCATGCCGACGTTTCGCGCGCCCCGCTGGCGGAGCCCAGGCCGGGGACCTCGCTGCGAATACCCGCTAACCCACGAGGGGCGACCTGCAAGGACGGACTCGCGAAGGCGCGCGGGAGCGGTTAGAGGTCGCGGAACACGGACCTTCGGAGAGCGGCGCGGATGACCGGCGAGCCCAGACACGGAATGACCTACGCGGAAGCGGGCGTCGACATCGATGCCGGCAACGCCATGGTCGAGACGATCAAGCCGCTGGTGCGCGCCACCCGCCGACCGGGGGCCGATGCCGAGATCGGCGGGTTCGGCGGCCTGTTCGATCTGAAGGCCGCGGGTTTTAAGGATCCGATCCTGGTGGCGGCCAATGACGGCGTCGGCACCAAGGTCAAGATCGCCATCGAGACGAACCGGCACGACACCATCGGCATCGATCTCGTGGCCATGTGCGTCAACGACATCATCGTGCAGGGCGCCGAGCCGTTGTTCTTCCTCGACTATTTCGCCACCGCCAAGCTGGTGCCAGGCGTGGGCGCTGACATCGTGCGAGGCATCGCGGCCGGGTGTCGGCTCGCCGGCTGTGCGCTCATCGGTGGCGAGACTGCCGAGATGCCGGGCCTCTACGACGGATCCGACTACGATCTGGCCGGTTTCAGCGTCGGGGCGGCCGAGCGTGGGACCCTGCTGCCACGCGGCAACATCGTGCCCGGCGACGTCGTCCTTGGCCTGCCGTCCTCGGGGGTCCACTCCAACGGCTTCTCGCTGGTGCGCCGCATCGTCGAGAAGAGCAGCCTGTCCTACGACGATCCTGCGCCCTTCGAGCCTGCCCGGACCCTCGGCGAAGCCCTGCTGGAGCCGACCCAGATCTACGTCAAGCCGTTGCTGGCAGCCCTGCGTACCACCGATGGGATCAAGGCGCTCGCCCACATCACCGGCGGCGGTTTCCCTGACAACCTGCCTCGGGTGCTGCCCAACGGCGTCGGCATCCGCATCGACCTCGACGCGATCATCCCGCCACCGGTCTTCGGCTGGCTGTCGGACGTCGGCGCGGTCGCCGAATCCGAGATGCTGCGCACCTTCAACTGCGGCATCGGCATGGTCGTGGTGGTGGCGCCCGAGAGCGTGAGCGCGGTGTCGAAGGCCCTCGACCTCGGGGGCGCATCCCCGGTCCGCCTCGGCCGCATCACCCCGCGCGGGACCGAGCCCGTGACCTTCGAAGGCCGGCTCGCCTTCTGATGGCGGCCCTACCAACATCGTCGTCTTCGGTTGGCCGCAAGGCCCGCGTCGCGATTCTCATCTCGGGGCGCGGCTCGAACATGGCGTCGCTGATCGCTGCGGCCGAGGCGCCGGATTACCCCGCCGAGATCGTGCTGGTGGCATCCAATCGCCCCGAAGCGCCTGGCCTGACCTACGCGTCCGAGCGTGGAATTCCGACTCGTGCCGTCGATCACAAGGCCTACCCGAGCCGAGAGGCTTTCGATGCCGCGCTGCACGCCGAATTGGAGGCGGCCGGCATCAACCTCGTGTGTCTCGCCGGCTTCATGCGGATCTTCACCGCCGGGTTCGTCGAGACCTGGGCCGGGCGGATGATCAACATCCATCCCTCCCTGCTGCCGCTGTTCAAGGGTGTGCACACCCACGAACAGGCGCTCGCCGCCGGGGTGCGGCTGCATGGCTGCACCGTGCACTACGTCGTGCCCGAACTCGATGCCGGCCCGATCATCGCGCAGGGTGCCGTGCCCGTCCGGCCCGGCGACGATGCCGCCGCCCTCGCCGCCCGCATCCTGGTGCAGGAGCACCGGCTTTATCCGCAGGCCTTGGCCCTCGTCGCGGGCGGCCAAGCCCGCCTCGATGGCGCGCGGGTGGTCTTCTCTGAAGAAGTGCTGGGAGCGGAGGGGGCGCTACTCAGCCTGTAGGCGGCCAGACGCTGCAGTCGTCTCACGCGTTCGGCAGATGCGTCGCCAGGGCTTCCAGCACCGCCATGCGCACGGCCACGCCCATCTCGACCTGCTCGCGGATCAGCGACTGCGCCCCGTCGGCGATCTCCGAGGAGATCTCGACGCCGCGGTTCATCGGACCCGGATGCATCACCAGGGCGTCGGAGGCCGCCAGCCGCAGCTTGTCGGCATCGAGCCCGAAATAGCGGAAGTACTCCTTCACGGAGGGCACGAAGGAGCCGTTCATGCGCTCACGCTGCAGGCGCAGCATCATGACGATGTCGCAGCCCTCCAGACCCTTGCGCATGTCGGTGAAGACCTCGACCCCGAAGCGCTCGATGCCGGTGGGCAGCAGGGTCGAGGGGCCGATCACCCGGACCCGGGCACCGAGAGCCTGGAGCAGGATGAGGTTCGAACGGGCCACGCGGCTGTGCAGGACGTCGCCGCAGATCGCGACCCGCAGGCCTTCGATCCGGCCCTTGTTGCGCCGGATGGTCAGCGCGTCGAGGAGCGCCTGCGTGGGGTGCTCGTGGGCGCCATCGCCGGCATTGACCACGGCGCAGTCGACCTTGCGGGCCAGGAGGTGCACGGCGCCTGCCGCGTGGTGGCGCACCACGATGATGTCGGGGCGCATGGCGTTGAGGGTGGCAGCGGTGTCGATGAGGGTCTCGCCCTTCTTCACCGAGGACGAGGCGACCGACATGTTCATCACATCGGCTCCGAGGCGCTTACCGGCGAGCTCGAAGGAGCTCTGCGTCCGCGTCGAGGGCTCGAAGAACAGGTTGATCTGGGTGCGACCGCGCAGGGTTGTGCGCTTCTTCTCGACCTGACGCGAGAGCGCGACGGCATCCTCCGCTCGATCAAGCAGGATTTCGATGTCGGGTCGGGAGAGCCCCTCGATCCCGAGCAGGTGCCGGTGGGGGAAACTGGGAGGCGCGGCTGTCATGCTGGGTCCAGGGCTATAGGCTGCCCTGCAGGGGCCGGCAAGCGCGCGGCGCGCCTGCCGGCCCGGCGCCGTCAGACCCCGGGGGCCACCAGCGGCCGCAGGGATTTTGCCAGATCCGTGAGGCTCAGTCCGCCCTTCTGCAGGACCCGATCGGCACGCCCCGCGAGCCGCCTGCGGTCATCGGCCGTGATGTCCTTGGCGGTGAGGACGACGACAGGGATATCACGCCACTCGGCTCGCTCGCGCAGGGCTCTCAGGAAGCCGAAACCGTCCATCTCCGGCATCATCAGGTCGAGGAGGATGAGGCAGGGCTTCTTGGCGGCCGTCGCCTCCAGGCCGGCCACGCCGTTCTCGGCGGAGGCTACACGCCAACCCTCGCGCGTCAGCATCGCGGACAGTCGCTCGCGGGCATCCGGATCGTCGTCGATGATCAGCACTGGGCCCTTGTGTTCTGAGGGCTTGAATCGCTCCATGGCCGACTTGAGCTGGCCCCACTCGATCGGCTTCTGCAGGTAGTCGGTGGCGCCCAGCGAGAAGGCGAGGTTCTGCTCGTCGAGAACCGTCACCATGATGATCGGCGTCGCTCCAAGATCCGGGTCGGCCCGCAAGGTGCGCAGCACCGACCAGCCATCCATACGCGGCATGGTGACATCGAGGAGAATGACCCGGGGCTTGAGCTCGCGCGCCCGCTCGAGACCCTCGCGCCCGTCACGCGCCGTGGCCACGGCGAAGCCGTCGCGTTCCAGGAAGCGCGCGAGGAGGTCGCGCGTTGCCGAGTCGTCGTCGATGATCAGGACATGGTCGCCTGCGATCGGTCGTGCCTCCCCGGTCCGGTGCAGGGCATCATGGTCGTGATGAGTCGCCTCGACCGGGTTCGGAGGCACGTAGGTCGCGGGCACCGCCAGGGTGAAGGTCGTTCCAGCGCCCTCCTCGCTCTCCACCTCGATGCGGCCACCCAGCATCTCGGCGAAGGCGCGGGTGATGGCGAGGCCGAGGCCGGTGCCGCCGAACCGGCGGGTGGTCGAGGCGTCGGCTTGGGTGAAGCGCTGGAACAGCTTGGCCTGCTGCTCCGGATTCATGCCGATACCGGTGTCCGTCACGCGGAAGACGAGCCAGTCGGCCCCCTCGCGTGCCGTGCGGTTGACCGCCAGGGTGATGCGCCCGGCTTCCGTGAACTTCGCCGCATTGCTCAGGAGATTGATGAGGCACTGGCGCAGTTTGGTCTGGTCGGTCTGCGCCTCGCCGAGGTGGTCCGCAATCTCGAGGGCGAGGCTGTTGCCCTTCTTGTCGACCAGCGATTCCACGGTGGCGGCGACGTCGCGCACAGTCTCGGCCACCGGGAAGGCCTCGGCATAGATCTCCATGCGCTCGGCCTCGATCTTCGAGAGGTCGAGGACATCGTTGATGAGGCCCAGCAGGTGGCGGGCGTTCGCCTCGATCTTGCGCATGTCGGCGAGGAGCCCCTCCTCGCCGAGATCCTCGATCTCTTCCTGCAGCATCTCGGAATAGCCGATCACCGCCGAGAGCGGGGTCCGCAACTCGTGGCTCATGTTGGCCAGGAACTGGCTCTTGGCGCGGTTGGCTTCCTCAGCCGCCTCCTTGGCGGCCTCCAGAGCGAGTTCCGCTTCCTTGCGAGCGGTGACGTCGGAATGGGTGCCGACCCATTCGCGGATGCTGCCGTTCTCTTCCAGGATCGGGACGGCGCGGGCCGACATGATCCGCCACACCCCATCCTGGCGGCGGACGCGGTGCTCGATCTCGTAGGGCGAGAGGGTTTCCAGGGCCTGGAGCCAGGCCGCGTTGGTGCGTTCGCGGTCGTCGGGATGAATCGAGCCCAACCAGCCGGCTCCAGAGGCCTCCTGGGGCGTCTGACCTGTGAAGCGGGTCCATTCGGAGGGGGTAACCTCGAAGCCGCCCTCGGGGTTGGTCGTCCAGACAATGGCGGTGGTGGCTTCGGTGAGGGAGCGGAAGCGCTCCTCGCTGTGGCGCATGCGCTCCTCGGAGAGCTTGCGAAGGGTCTCGTCGGAGACCACGAGGCCGACGCCGTCGGCTTGGACGCCGCCGGCGCGCGCCGAGCCAGTCCGTCCGCGCAGGGGATAGAAGCTCATCTGGAAGTGACGCACCCCGCGTGGTGCGCTCGGGGTCGGCACCGCCACGTCGACGTTGGTGGTCACCAGGCCCTCGTCGCGGGCGGCCTTGAGCTTCGGAATGAGCTGCTCCTGCAGCGTCGGCACGTTCGCCCAGATGGGCGCACCGAGATCGGCGCCGAAGCCGCGCTCGTTCATGGTGGCGAGCGCCCGGTTCATGTGCTGGATCGTCAGGTCACGGTCGAGGAAGCCGAGGCCGACGGGTGCGTTGGCAAAGACGCCGTCGAGGAGAGCGGCCGTGCGCTGCTCGTCGCGACGGCGCACCAGGGCAAGGCGCCCGAGCAAGCCAACCGCACCCAGGGCCGCGGCGATCGACACCAGCAGCAGCACGAGCGAGAGCACCCGGTCCCGCTCCTCGCTGGTGGCAAGGACGGCGTTGGCGTGGTTTTGAACACCTTTGGCGGCCGCCCGCACCCCGTCCATGGTGCGCTTGCCCTCGCCCATGCGCGCAAGCGAGACGGCCGCGTCGTAGCCCTGGGTCCGGCGCAGGTCGATGACGTGGGCGGCGTAGCTCCGCTTCGCCTCCACGAATCGGCGCAGGTTGCGCATGTGCTCGGGCGCCTGGGCATCGGTCTGCTTCGTCAGGGCTTCGATGGTGTCGAGCTGCCCGTCGATGGTGTTCTGGGCGGCCTGATAAGGCTCGAGGTAGGGGGCCTCACCGAACAGCACGAAGCCGCGCATGCCGGTCTCGAGCTCGACCATGTTCGACAGCAGGCGTTCGCTCTCGCTGAGGATCGCGTGCTGGCGCGCCGCTTCGCTGCGGCTGGCCTCGCCGGCCAGGTAGTTTCCGATGCCGGCCGCTATCGCGATGCCGATGAGCACCAGAGCGAGAGGAGAACTTGGCAGGCCCGCGAGGACGCGGGGCTTGCGCCAACCACGATCGGGACGCTTCGGGTAGTCGCTGGTCATGCGATGCGGTTCACGGGGTTGACGCCCGGGCGGGCGGGAGGAGGGGCCGACGTGGGCACGGCGGTGAAGGGGTTCCGCACCGGCTCCAGTACGACGGGATCGGAGGAGCATGATCACGGCTCCGACGCTCGCAAACGCGCCGGCACCATTTCCGTTCATACTGGAACTCGCCGCGCCGCGTGCGATGTGCGCTCAATCAGCACCTTCGTCCGGGATGGCGAGACGCGTGCCGCAGGCCTTGCAGTGGACCGCGTCGCTGTCGTGGCGCTGCAGGCCGCAGGCCGGGCAGGGAAATCGCACCTTGGGGGGGCGGAAGAGCACCTGTGCGAGACGCAGAAACAGCGTCACGCCGAAGATCATGACGGCGACCGAGATCAGGCGCCCGGTCGGCCCCGGGAGGGTGATGTCGCCGTAACCGGTGGTCGTGAGCGACGTCACCGTGAAATAAAGCGCATCGATGGCATTGCCGATCGCCGGATTGCTGCCGTGCTGCGTGGCGTAGACGATCCCGGTCATCACGAAGACGAAGACCGCGAGGTTGGTGGCGGCCAGGATCGCATCCTCGTTGGCGCGAAAGACCGTGCTGTCGGCGCGGAGGCGATCGAGGAGCTGATAGGTGCGCAGGAGGCGGAGGGTCCGGAGAATGCGCAGAAAGCCGACCCCCTCCCCCACGACCGGCGCGAGGAACGACACCACCGCGGCGATGTCGGCCCAGGTGGAGAGGTGCAGGAATTCCTGCGCCCGGTTCCGGCTGATGGCGAGGCGCGCCAGGAAGTCGAGGAGGACAACGAGGCCGAGGACGACGTCGATTCCCTCGATCCAGGGGGAGCGCGGCAGGAATGAGGTCACCACGACGTAGGCGACGGTGGCCACGTCGAACACGAGGAGGCCGTAGCGGAAGCGATGCGCCCCGTCGGTATCTCCTTCGTAGAGTCCGGCGAGGCGTGCGGCGAGCGAGGTCATGGCGGGAGAACGGTCGATCGGGGTTGGTCGATCAGCGCCGCAGCCGATTGCCGAGAACGAAGCCGAACAGGCCCATCAGGATGATGCCAGCCGCGCCTTCGATGCCCACCAAGAGATTGGTGACGCGGCCGACCGGCTTCACGCCGATCTCGGGAGGATTGGCGGTCATCATGTTGAGGGCGCTGTAGCTCACCAGATCGAGGGGGTTGTAGGTCGCCCGTCCGTCGCCCCCTTCCGGGATCAGGCCGCCGGTCAAGCCATAGAGAACCGCGAAGACGAAGATCAGAATGACGAAGGCGCGGGCGATGCGCGACAGGCTCTCGCCATAGTCGCAGAGCCACTCCACGAAGCGATCCGCAACCCATTGATAGCCGTGGCGGGCAAGGTCCGGGCCCACGCGTTTCTCCCAGGCCGTCCGGGCCTGGGCCCCCGCGTGGAACCGGCCCATCCGGCGGCCGCGCTTATAGGCCCAGCTCGCCGCATCCTGGCTGCCGATGCTCTTGAAGTTCTGTTCCAGGGCGAGGTAGCTCGCCTGCGCGGCGACGTAGTCCCGGGCGATCTCCTCGCCCACCGCGCCGCCGAGTTGGTCCACCTGCATTCGGGTGCCGTTGAGCCAAGCTCCGGCGAAGCGCGCATGGCGCAAGTCGCAGGTGGAAAGATTGAGCCGCACCAGGCTGGTCTCGGACAGGTCAGCCCCGGACAGATCAGCCCCATCGAGCTTCACCCCGGTGAGATTGGCGCCTCGCAGGCGTGACCCGCTCAGCTGGGTCTTCTTCAGGCTGGCGCCCTCGAAATCCGCGTAGGTGAGATTGACGCCCACGAGCTTGACCTCGTCCAGGCGAGCGCCGCGGAAATGCGTGTAGTCGGCATCCGCATCGGTGAAGTCGGCGCCCCAGAGGTCTGCACCATCGAAATTGGCGCCGTCGAGAAGTGCCCGGCGGAGCTTGGCGAAGCGCATCGCAGCCCCCCCGAAATGGGCATCCTCCAACATGGCGTCGTCGAAGTTGGCCTCGCCGCCGGCAATGCCCGTGAAGCGGGCGCCGCTGAGATCGGCGCCGGCGAAGTTCGCTTCCTCCACCGTGGCACCGGCGAAGCGCGCGGAGCGTCCGAGGGCTCCCGCGAGATTGGCTCCCGCAAGGTTGGCGCCGGTGAGATCCGTGTCCTCCAGGTGCGCGTCGGTGAGGTCCGCTCCCGCGAGGGCAAAACCCGCCTGCTTCGGGTCCCACCAAGCCGGTGGTTCCAGCGCCTCGCCGAGCCGGGCCGCCAGGGCTTCCCGCCCCAGGGGCAGGCCGCCGAAGTCGCGGGCTTCACCATCGAAAAAGCCAGTGAAGGCTGCGGAGTCGAGGCGGGCGAGGAGCACGTCGACCCGCGCGCGCGCTGCGGCGGTCGCCTCTGCGTCAGGCTCCATGTCCAGCCTCCCGGCAGGTCATGCTGGCACCATTCCGAACCTGGGACGTTCCGCAACGCTTGGCCACGACGTGCCGGCGTCGGCGCGAGAGGTGAAGTGTGGCGGGGACATGGATGGCACTCGGCCTGAAGGCCTTCGGCGTGCTTCTGGTGGCAGCGACGCTGCTGCCGTTCGTTCCCAGCAATTCCGGCTTCATCCGCACCTTCGATTTCCCGCGACTGCAGATTGCGGCCCTGATCGTGCCGGTGATCCTGAGCCTGCTGCTCGTCGCCCACGATGCCGCGGGGCTGACGCTCGCCGCGGGCCTCGTGGCAGCCCTAGCCTACCAGCTGTTCTGCATCTACCCGTTCACGCGTCTGGTCTCGCCGCAGGCCGTGGCCGCGGAGAACGGCGCCTGCCGCTCTACGTCCGGCGTATCGATCATGATCGCCAACGTGCTCCAGTCCAATCGTGCCTACGCGCCGATCCTCGATCTCATCGCCGCGCAGGATCCCGACCTGCTGCTGCTGGTCGAGACAGATGTGGCCTGGGCGCAGGCGCTCGAGCCCCTCAGGGCCCGTTATCCCCATGTGCTGGCCCAGCCTCAGGCCAACACCTACGGGCTGATGTTCTATTCGAAGCTCCCCCTGACCGAGCCGCAGGTGCGCTTCCTCCTGGAGGACGACGTCCCCTCCGTCCGCACGGGCGTGACCCTGCGCACCGGCGAGACCTTCACGTTCTTCGGCGTGCATCCGCGCCCGCCTCACCCCGGCCAGAGCAGCGCCGCGCGCGATGCCGAGCTCGTCCTGGTGGCCCGCGAGGTGAAGGCGGAGGGGCGCCCCGCGGTGGTGGCGGGCGATCTCAACGACGTCGCCTGGTCCAAGACCAACGACCTCTTCCAGCGGATCAGCGGACTCCTCGATCCGCGTATCGGACGCGGTCTCTATCCGACCTTCAACGCGAAATGGCCGCTGCTGCGCTGGCCTCTGGATCATATCTTCTTCAGCGACGACTTCCTGCTCGGCCGGATCGAGCGCCTGAGCCATATTCAATCCGACCATTTCCCAATCCTGATCAGCCTGTGCCGCAGCGATCGGGCTCCGCACCTGCAGGAGGCACCGGAGGCTACGGTGGACGATCACGCGGACGCCCGGGAAGCCCTGGAGGCCGCGCCCTGATGTTTCGTCGCCGCCGGCGCGCTCAATGCTGGGCGACCCCCGCCGCCATGTTGATCGCAAGTGCCAGGACGCTGGTGTTGAAGAAGTAGGCGTAGATTGTCTGCACCGTCGCGATGCGGCGCATCGCCTTGCTGGTGATGTCGGTGTCCGAGGTCTGGGACGTCGCCCCGATGGTGGCGGAGAAGTAGAAGAAGTCCCAGAAATCCGGGTTCTCGTCGCCGTTGAAGTCGAGTCCACCGCGGGAGGTGTCGGTATCGGCGCCGTAGTAGAGGTGCGCGTAATGCACCGTGAACACGACCTGCACGAAGAGCCAGGCACAGATCATCGTGGCGGCCGCGAGGGCAAGGTGGGTCAGGCGATAGGCTTCGCTGCCGTTTCCTCCGAGAACCAGCATGGCTACGGCGCCGAAGCTTGCCGCCGCCGCCAGGATCGCGAAGAGCGTGACGGTGAAGGCACTGTCATCGAGGCGCGAGGCCTCGGCTCGAAGGGAAGCCTGCGACTGACGCACGGCCTTGCCGACGATGAGCCCGCAATAGACGAGAACCCCGAGGCACCAACCGATGAGAAGCCGGACCGACAGGTCGGCGAAGGGCAGGATGAGGGCGAGCACCAGGGTGAGCCCGACGCTGACGAGGAGGCGCGGCCGAAGCCAGAAAGCCTGGATGGGATTGAGCATGCGCCGCCTCGAAGGAGTGAGCTCCGTCCCTGCTCCTGCGCCCGCGCGTGCCCTATCCGCAAGCCTTGTCGCAGCGTGGTCCACCGCTCCGAACGCGCCGGGCGATCCAGGGCCGCAATGGCAGAAAGAGGCGGTAGGCGACTTCGCCGAGGCCGAGCACGCCCGGCAGGCGAGCGAGCCGCGCGAGGAGGCGCCAGCGCGGCAGGACGGCCCAGAGCGCAGCGAATCCGGCGACCCCTGAGACCAGCGTGCCATCGGGGCGCCGGACGTGGAAGCGCGCCCGGGCCGCACCCCGCGTGAGGCCCGGTCCGAGCTCCGCAGGGCCTTCGGGCCCCACATCGACCCAAGCGATGCGCTCGGCCCCCTCGGAGCGCCGGTACAGCCGGATCTCCGCGGCACAGAGAGGACAGGCGCCGTCGTAATAGACGGTCAGCGCGGCGCGCGCGGTCTGGAAAGTCGACATAGACAAGACATAGGGCGCACCCGTAACGAAACACGGCCGCGAATCGCTTCGCGGCCGTGTCGGAGTCACTCAGAGGCGCTTAAAGGCGCGCTTGCCAGGCTTCAGCGGCGTGCGAGCGCCTTCAGGGCGTTGCGGCCAGCATAGAGCGCCTGTGAGCCGAGGCCCTCCTCGATGCGGATCAGCTGGTTGTACTTGGCCAACCGATCCGAGCGGGCGAGCGAGCCGGTCTTGATCTGTCCGCAGTTTGTCGCGACCGCGAGGTCGGCGATAGTCGAATCCTCGGTCTCGCCGGAACGGTGCGACATCACGGCGGTGTAGCCGGCGCGCTGGGCCATATCGACGGCCGCCAGCGTCTCAGTCAGCGACCCGATCTGGTTGACCTTTACGAGGATCGAATTGCCGGTCTGCTGGGCGATGCCCCGCGACAGGCGCGTCACGTTGGTCACGAACAGGTCGTCACCCACCAACTGGCAGCGATCGCCGACCCGGTCGGTGAGCAGCTTCCAGCCCTCCCAGTCGTCCTCGGACATGCCGTCCTCGATCGACAGGATCGGGTAGGCATCGACGAGGCCAGCGAGGTAGGCGACCTGCGCCTCGATATCGCGGGTCTGACCCTCACCCTCATAATGGTAGGCGCCGTCCTTGAAGAACTCCGTGGCGGCGCAGTCCAGGGCCAGGACCATGTCGGTGCCGGGCTTGAAGCCAGCGGCCTGGATCGATTGCATCACGAAGTCGAGAGCGGCCTCGGCTGAGGGCAGGTTCGGGGCAAAGCCGCCCTCGTCGCCGACGTTGGTGTTGTGGCCGGCCTTCTTCAGGGCGCCCTTCAGGGTGTGGAACACCTCGGCGCCCATGCGCACGGCCTCGGCGAGCGAGGACGCGCCCACCGGCATGATCATGAATTCCTGGAAATCGATCGGGTTGTCGGCATGCGCCCCGCCGTTGATGATGTTCATCATCGGCACGGGGAGTACCCGGCCCTGCGTTCCGCCGATGTAGCGATAGAGCGGCAGGCCGGCAGTCTCGGCAGCGGCCTTGGCGACCGCGAGCGAGACGCCAAGAATCGCGTTGGCGCCGAGGCGACTCTTGTTCTGGGTACCGTCGAGCTCGATCATCGCCTCGTCGATGGCGATCTGGTCCTCTGCATCCATGCCGCCGATCGCGTCGAGGATGTCGGATTGCACGGCATTGACTGCCTTGCGCACGCCCTTGCCGCCGTAGCGACCCTTGTCGCCGTCGCGAAGTTCCATCGCCTCGTGCGCACCGGTGGACGCGCCAGAGGGCACGGCTGCGCGGCCGAAGGAGCCGTCTTCGAGCAGCACGTCGACTTCGATGGTCGGGTTGCCTCGGCTGTCGAGGATCTCACGGGCGGCGATGTTGGTGATCGCGGTCATGCAGGCGCCTTCCGGACGTTTCGGCTTGTCGAGGCCTCAATCGTGTGAGGCCGGGTCCCTCCTGGAGGCAGCCATGAAGCCACCTTGGGGATGGGGTGATCCCGCCGAGGCTTATCCGCCAACGCCTCGCGTCCGGCAAGCGCCCTCAGTAACCGGTCGCCTTCAGGCCGACAGATTCTCTGAACCTAGTCCAGGCCGGATCGCGTCAGCGGTCTCCAGCGCCCGACAGCAGCAGTTCAATCTGGGCCATCCCGTTCTCGCGCGCCTTGGCCTCAGTGGGATGATTGCGGTCGGAACGCTGAATCAGCTTTCCCTTCCGGCGAATCGCCCACTGGTATGGACTGCCCGGCGCCTTGGGCGGCTGGATCTCCAGGGTGTAGGGGTAGGTAGCCGTGTTATCGTCGCTCATACCCCCCATATGGCACGCGGACCCCGCGCCTGCCACTCGCCGGGGGCACATGGCTGGCGAAATGGTTGGATTTCGTCATAAAGCCTGATGCCTGCGACGCGGTTCGCTCCCCGTCTTCGGAAGATTTTGCCCATGACGCTATCGCCTTCAGGCGCCGAGAGCCTGCAACTTGGCCAGATGACCCCCCTGCCGGGCAGCCCGGACGAGGCCCGCCTCGACCGGGTGCCGAACCCCCATCCGGGCACCGACTATCTTGCCCGCTTCACCGTGCCGGAATTCACCTCACTCTGCCCAGTCACCGGCCAGCCGGATTTCGCAATCCTGGTGATCGACTACGTGCCGGATCAGTGGCTCGTCGAATCGAAGTCGCTCAAGCTCTATCTCACGGCCTTCCGCAATCATGGAGCTTTCCATGAAGATTGCACGGTGGGTATCGGCCTGCGCCTCACCGAACTGCTGGGGCCCCGTTACCTGCGCATCGGCGGCTTCTGGTACCCACGCGGAGGCATTCCCATCGACGTGTTCTGGCAGACGGGCGAGCCGCCGAAATCCGTGTGGCTTCCGGATCCCGGCGTGCCACCCTACCGGGCTCGCTGAGATCCGCTCCCCTTGAGGGCGGCCTCGGCTCAGGCCGCCGCCATCATTTGCGTCTCGATGCTGGGCCAAGCTGCCTGTGTAGCCAGACGCAGGCGTAAGCTGCTCTCGATCCGGCCGCGCGCGGCCTCGACAATCGGACCGTCGAACGCCACCGGGCGGCAGCGGCCGGGCCGTGGACTGGCGATCCCATCGATGTCCCTCCCCCAGCCCTGCAAGGAGTTGCCGCCGAACCAGGCGCGCGCGCCGCTTTCGAAGTAGGACTCGGCCGGCAGTCCTTCCGCCAGGAGGATGTCATGCTGGTCGAGTTCCACGTGCCAGTAAGTCACCTGGTCCACGGCTTCTCGACAGATGGCGATGCCGTCGATGAGGTTCATGATGGGCACCAGTACCCCGTCCGCGTTCTGCGCATTGGCGCCAACCAGTACCGGGTGTCCGGGCGACAGGCGGAGGTTCCGTGCCGGGACGGCCTGGCTGCGGGCATCCGTGCCGAAGGCCCCCGCCAGGATACGCACAGGCCACTGCGTCGCAGGCACGGGATAGGCGTCGGGCCGGACCTCGCGCCGGCCGATCCAGCGGATCGTGCGGTGTCCGCCCGTCGCGGTCACGGCCACATCCCCCGCGCGCAGATTCTGGATAGCGACGTCGCCGACGATGCCATCTCGAACCACCGCAATGCGTGTTCCCGTCGTGAAGCAGACGGGCGCGGCGAACTGGATCCTATCGATGTTTGTCAGCGTATCGGCGGCGCCCGTGGCCTTGTCGGTTACGGTGGTGACCGTGCTCGTTTTGTCGATCGTGAAGTTCGTGCTCGAGCCCGTGACGATGAAGGTGTTATAGCCGCCGCCGTCGACCACGTTGCTGTTGCCGTTGCCGATGATCACATCGTTGCCGACGCCAGTAATGGCCCTGTCGATCTGCGTGCCGAAAGAGATGCCGATGTTGTTCGTGACGGCGTTGTTAGCGCTGGCGGTACTGAAGGTGCCGGGGTTCAGGTTGATTCGGGCGCCCGTGCTGAAGCCGGAGACATCGAGCGTGTTGCCGACTCCGCGATTGTAGAGGGTAACGAAGGGCGTGCTATTTTGGGTGAAATCGAAGTAATCCCGCGATGCGCCCGTGATGTTCGTATTGAAGCCGTAGGTCTGCCCGCCAGCGAAGGTGGTGGTCTTCGATTCGCCGTAGAAGCGCTGGATGGCCAGGATGTCGATGGGCATGGGTGTCTGAGCCCATCCTCCCTGCCAGTCCGCCACGACGGGGCCCTCCGAGGTGAAGGGCGAGGCCGGGTCGCTGTTTCAGTAATAGGACATCAAGGTCCAGAGGTTCTGATCATACGGACCTCGCACCCCCTCCACCGTATCGCCGTTGTACGGTCCGGAGTGTCCAAGGCCTATAAGATGGCCCGTCTCATGGGCTGCCGTTCCCATGACGTTAGAGTTCTCGAGGTGAAAGTTGTCTCCGGGTGGTAAGTCCGCAAGCCCGGAAATGTTGATTTGGGCTTGACCCCCCGCGGCATTGGGCGAGGTCTGCGAAGGGATGTCTGCACCCCCGATCGGCTGGCGGCCGTTGTTCGGGAAGAAGGTAACGCCGGCCCCCTCGGTCTGATTGCCCAGCACAGCATTTGCTGACTCGGGCGTTGGAATGTACTTAAATGTGATGTCTGCGATATCGGACCACAGCGTCAGAGCAGAAGTATAAGCAGCTTGGCCCTCGGCCGACAGGCCCGCACTGAAAGAGTAGGTGACTGTTCCGCCAGGTGTACCAGCTTCGCTTGTGGATGCGCGAGGAACGCCCTCGCCGTCGTTATAGAACTTGTTCATCAAAGTTTGTGTCTTGCTGAAATCCCCGTAGTTCCAAGTGAACCAAGAATCCTGAGCGATCCGGCCATCCTCATCCAGGCCGGACAGGTACGTGACTTCGTCGCGTTGTCCTGCACTGAGGTCTGTCAGGTTGGCCATTCCGTATTCCCCGCAGGTGTGGGGATCGATGTGAACCCCTCTTCGAAGCTTGTGGGACGAGGTGCAAGAATCGATACGGCCGCGAGCGGGTAACGCAGAGCGGTTCGAGGGGCAGGCGTGGGGTCCAAACGCAAACGGGGCAGCCAACTTTCGTTGGATGCCCCGGATCGCCTTCGCACAGTGTCTTATGCGCTAGATGAGAAACAGTTCAGTAGCCATAACCGTAAGCGGGGGCGCCGTAGCCATAGGCGGGACGGCCATAACCGTCACGAGAATAGGCGTCACGGGCGGCCCCAGCAGCGATCGCGCCAGCAGCAAGACCCGCAATGCCGAGGCCGACGGCAGCGCCGGTCCCGATCCCACGACGACGGCCTCCATACGCGTAGCCGCGGCCGTATCCGCGATGGCCGTAGGCATGGCCATGGCCGTAGCCCCCATGACCGTAACCATAGCCACGCGGGCCAGCCTCGGCGGAGGTTGCAGCGGCAAGACCGCCAAGGGAAAGGGTCAAGGCGGAGATCAGAGCAAGCTTGCGCATGGTATCCTATAGCGTTCGAGAGCGAATTGGATAATCCAACGTCAGGATGTTCTGATCGTTCCCATCAACATTCTCGGAGGGGGGAGCGCGGCTTGGTTCATCAAACTTGGTGAATCGCTCCAGCCGTCCAGCGCCAAAGAGCCCTTGCTCAAACTTGCTCGGTTTGAATCGATGCTTTGACCGGTCTCAGGCTTTCTGCCCAGCTGTCCGCGCTTTGGCGAGGCGATCGAAGGCCTGTAACTCGGCGAGCAGGGCCGGCATCGCCCTCAGGGGCACCATGTTCGGTCCATCGGAGGGGGCCTGGTCCGGATCCGGATGCGTCTCGATGAACAGGCCGGCGACGCCAACCGCTACGGCCGCGCGGGCAAGCACGGCAACGAATTCTCGCTGGCCGCCGGAGGTGGCGCCCTGCCCGCCCGGTTGCTGTACGGAGTGGGTTGCATCGAACACCACCGGAGCGCCGTGCGTGACCTGCGCCATGATCGGCAGGCTGCGCATGTCGGAAACGAGGGTGTTGTAGCCGAACGAGGCGCCGCGCTCGGTCACGAGCACGTTGGGGTTACCTGCCCCGGTCACCTTCGCAGCAACGTGAGCCATGTCCCAGGGTGCAAGGAACTGACCCTTCTTCACATTCACCACCCGACCAGTGGCGGCGGCCGCGAGGAGGAGGTCGGTCTGCCGGCAGAGGAAGGCCGGGATCTGGAGCACGTCGATGACCTCGGCCGCAGCCGCGCATTGCGCCGACTCGTGCACGTCGGTCAGGACAGGCAGGCCGAAGCGCTCCTTGATCTCAGCGAAGATCGGCAGGGCCTCGGCGAGGCCGAGGCCGCGCGGGGTGGTGCCGGAGGTCCGGTTGGCCTTGTCGAACGAGGCCTTGAACACGAGACCGATCCCGAGGCGGTCGGTCATCGCATTCAGGGCATCGGCGATCTCAATGGCATGGTCGCGACTCTCAAGCTGGCACGGGCCGGCGATCAGCGCGAAGGGCAGGTGGTTCGCGAAGGCGACCGAACCGGCCGTCACGATGGGAGCAGTGGAGGACACGGACTCGGACGAAGCGATCTCAGGCATGCCGCCGGTCTAGCCCGCCCGCGCCCCCACGGGAAGACCGGCACGTCGGCGAAGCGCGGCCCGGATGCTGGGGATCAGCACGCAGCGGGTCCGTGGAGATGCGAACGGGTCGGTATCGGGTGCCGTCTCGCAACGGAGCGCTGCGCGTCCGGCAATGCCCTCCTGCGGGCGTCCCGTGCCCAGGGCGCTCTGGTGCAGGCGAAGGGCGAGGGTCTCGATAGTCTCGGGCTTCGCACCGGTGAGCGCACCGGCGGCGAGGCCGATCAGCGCGTAGTACCGCCGAGCCGGCTCCCGCTCCAAGGCAGAGAAGACCATCCGGCGCGCCCGGCAATCGAGGCTCATCCGCTCCGCATCGGACGAGCGGAAGACGGCGCGTGTCCCGTCGCGACCGGCCAGGGATGCCCCGGTGGCGCGGATCATCCGTGCGGAGAGGGCGTCGCAGCCATCCGCCGCTGCTGCAGGAGGCGCAGCGTACAGCGTCGGGAAAAGCAGGAATGCGGCGAGCCGAGGGAAAAGCATCATCGGTCCGATCTAGCGCGGGGGACGGACGACGCCCACCGCTTACCGCCGCGGAGTCAGCGAACCCGTGGTGTCGCCGTGGCAGGCCTCATGAGCATGCGAGCGCAAGACCCGCGGCAAGGACACCGGATGTGCGCCGGCCTCGTCCTTGAAGGTGCCGGTGAGGGCATCTGCGCCAGCGACGCCCTCGAAGTGAAGCGGCCCGGCCTCGGTCTCCACCGCGAAGTGGATCGTATGAGTGGCGTTGTCGAGGGTGATGTCGGCGGCGGTGCGGGGGCCGCGCTGCTCGGCCCCCTCGTAGGTCAGCCCGTCCCCATTCGGTGAGCGTCGCAGGGTGATGCGCTGGCCGCTACGCGCTCCGGTCTCCGGCAGGGTACAGAGATCGGCATAGACGAAGGTGCCGGATGCCCAGGCGGTGCGCGCCTGGGCCGGAGTTACCTCGGTCATGAGCATACAGAGAGTCAGGCCGGACCAAAGATATGCGCCGGCGCGCTGCAGCATTCTCGAAGTCGCCGTCCTCAGGGCTGCCATCGCGTTGCCTCCCGGATATGCGCCGCATCATCCGGCGCGCACGTTTCCGGATTGCGACAGAGGATTCAGGCCGCTGAGCGCGCGCGGGCCCTGTGCTCGGCCTCCAGCGATGCAAGAAGGATGCAGAGGGCGATGCCCTCCGCCGCCATCGTCACGTCGCCGAGGCTGGGAAAGGTTGGCGCAAGGCGAAGGACGCTGTCCTTCGGGTCGCGGCCATAGGGCGACGTCGCTCCGGCTGGGGTCAGGGCAATGCCGGCCTCCTTGGCAAGCCGAACCACCTCGGTCGCGGTGCCTTCGCGGGCTTCGACGGTGATGAAGTAGCCGCCCTCGGGCCGCGTCCAACGAGCGGCCCCGGTGCCGGCCAAATGCCGGTCCAAAGCCTCCTGCACGGCCGCGAATTTTGGCGCGATGAGGGCGCGGTGGGCGTCCATATGCGCCTGGAGCCCGGCGGCGTCGCGCAGGAATCTCACGTGACGGAGCTGGTTCAGCTTGTCGGGACCGATGGTCTGCTTGGCGACGCGAGCCAGGAACCAGCCCGTGTTCTCGGGCGAGCCAGCAAAGACTGCGAGACCGGCACCCGCCAGGGTGATCTTCGAGGTCGAGGCATAGAGGAAGGGCCGGTCCGGATGGCCAGCCTCGGCGCAGGCGGCGAGAATATCGCGCACCGGGTGGCGATCGGTGTTGAGGTGGTGCACCGCGTAGGCGTTGTCCCAGAACAGGCGAAAATCGGGAGCGCCGGTCTTCATCGTGGCGAGGCGCCGAACGGTCTCGTCGGAGAAGATCTCGCCGGACGGGTTGGCGTATTTCGGTACGCACCACATCCCTTTCACGGCCGGGTCGGCGACCAGCGTCTCGACCACATCCATGTCGGGCCCCTGCCCCGTCATCGGCACCGGGATCATGCGGATCCCGAACTCCTCGCAGAGAGCAAAGTGGCGGTCGTAGCCCGGCACCGGGCAAAGGAAGATCGGGGTCTCGCCCTGCGACCATGGCCGCTCGGAGCCGGGCACGCCCTTCAGGAGAGCCCACACGATGGTGTCGTGCATCAGGGCCAAGCTGGAATTGCCGCCGACCACGATCTGATCGGCCGGCGCAGCGATTAGGTGAGAGAACAAGGCCCTCAGCTCGGGCAGGCCCTGCTGACCACCGTAATTGCGCGCATCCTCTTTCGCCGCGGTCGTGTAGTCGCCGTTGCCCGGCAACGCGAGCATGCCATTGGAGAGATCGAGCTGCTCGGGGGCCGGCTTGCCGCGCGTCATGTCGAGCTTGAGGCCGCGGGCCTTGAAGGCGTCATAGGCGCTGCGAGCCTGCACGTGCAGGTCCGCGAGGTCAGCCGTGCTGCGGTCGGCGATCGTCGTCATGATAGGCTCAAGTCCGGGTATGGCCGCGCGGGCGTTCAAGAAGCGCGCGCACCATGACGCCTTGCGCCGCCTGCGTCACCCCGCGCGCGCGCGGGGCTCGCGGCCCCAGGGTTGCGTGGCATGCCAGGCGACGCGGCCATGTGCGTCCGTCTCTTCTGCCTGGCCTGGAAATAGACGCAGCCCGCGGAATTGGGGGGCGTACGTCGGAAACACGAGAGCGCCGGCCCTTGTGGAGGGCCGGCGCTTCGGCGCCTTGCTGGAGTGCTCCGAGCGGCGAGCCGCCCGTTCCGGATCAGCCCGCCTTGTTCAGGGCCACCGCGACGAAGCGCGTGATACCCTTGGCGTTCTTGACCCGCATCAGCACCGCCTTGCGACCGCTCGTCTCGGCGGAGCGGACGCGCTCGGCCACCTCCGAAGGCTGCGAGACGCTGGAACCTGCCACATCCAAGATGATGTCGCCCTGCTCGATGCCCTTTGCCGCGGCCGGACCATCGGGATCGACCTCCATCACGGCGACGCCCTCGGAGCCGGCACCGACCTCGGATGCGGGAGCCAAGCTCAAGCCCAGGCGAGGCTGGCCGTTGGTCGAGGAGCCGCGATCGTTGCCTGCCACCTTGGTGTCGTTGGGCAGGACGCCGAGTTCCACCGTCGCGGTGTCGGACTTGCCGCCGCGCAGGTAGGTCAGCTCGATCTTGGCCCCCGGCTTAATGCCGGCGATCTTCCGGGACAGCTCCTTGGCATCGTTGATCGGAGTCCCGTTGACCGATTCGATCACATCGCCGGACTTCAGGCCGGCTTTCGCGGCCGGGGTCCCCGCCTCGGCATGATCCACCAGGGCGCCCTTGGCCTTGTCGAGGCCGAGTCCATCAGCGATATCCTTCGTCACCGGTTGGACCTGCACGCCGAGGTAGCCGCGTGCCACCTTGCCGTCGGCTCGGAGCTGGTCGACCACCGCCTGGACGGTCTCGGCCGGGATGGCGAAGGCCAAGCCGACGCTGCCACCGGAGGGCGATGCTATGGCGGTGTTCACGCCGACCACCTCACCGCCGACGTTGAAGGTCGGGCCGCCGGAATTACCCTTGTTGATCGGCGCATCGATCTGCAGGAAGTCATCGTAGGGGCCGGCACCAATATCGCGGCCGCGGGCCGAGACGATGCCCGCCGTCACCGTGCCGCCGAGGCCGAACGGATTGCCGATGGCCACCACCCAGTCACCGACGCGGGGCGCCGACTTGCTGAGGGAGACGTAGGGGAAGGTGCCGCCCTCAGTGATCTTGAGGAGGGCAAGGTCGGTCTTAGGATCCTTGCCGATCACCTTCGCATCAAGGGTGCGGTTGTCGTCCAGGGTCACCTGCACCGACTTGGCCTTGTCGACCACATGGTTGTTGGTGACAACGTAGCCATCCGCCGAGATGATGAAGCCCGAACCCATGGCGCCGCGTTGTCCCTGACGCTTGGGCATGCCGAAGCCCTGGCCCGGACCCCCCTGACCCGGTCCGCCCTGGCCGAAGCGCTTGAAGAACTCACGCAGCTGCGGTGGGACCTGCTGTCCCTGGCCCTGGCCAGGGCCGTCCTCGTCGTCGGCATCTGCACTGTCGTCGAGCTTCACCTTCACGGCGACGACGCCAGGCTTCACCTTGTCGACGACGCTGGCGAAGGAGCCCGGCGGATGGTCGGGGGTCTCGATCAGGTTCTTGGAAAGGGACTGGGCGTAGGCCGGGGAGGCCGGCTGGGTCAGCCCAACGCCAGCCGCGCCGGTCGCCACGAGGGCAGCCACGGCGACGGAGGCGAGAGCGTTACGGCGCAGACGGTTGGGCTGAGCGGTCATAGGGGTCTCCGGATCGGGTGGCCGCCATCGGCGGGCCATGATCCGGTTTGTAGAGAGCGCAGCCTGACCCGGGCGTGGCGTGAAGATTACGTTTTGGACAGGTTCGCAGCGATGGGCTGGGGGGTAAGTCCGGACCGCCAGCGTAGATCGAGAAGAAGCCCCAACGGGTGGGTATCGAGGACGGGGGTGATGGGGAGGCCCGCGGCGTGCAACAGGCGTGCCGCCCAGTGGTTGCAGACATTGGCGTAGGAGAAGCGCCCCGTCCCGTCGTAGAACAGGCTCGGCCCGTAGAGCCCCGGACCACCTGCCACCGGCTGTCCGTCGATGACGCGGAAACTCCCTTCCAGACGGGCGAGAAGGCGCGACAGGCCGGGCTTCGAGACCCGCAGCCGCACGAGGTCCGAATAGGGAAAGCTGTCACGCACCGGCCGCTCGAGTCCGACCACCTGGACCACCCCCTCCCGTCCGCCCGGCGTGAACAGGGCCGCGAGGGCGAGTCCGAGGTCGAACTGGGCCAGAGTGGGCGTCGCCCGGTAGAAGCGAGCCTCGCCCCAACCGAACTCGATCTGCGGATAGGCGCGGAACCGCGTGGCGATGCTGGCGAGGGCCGGCCCGCTCCCCCCTCCCGTCAGGGCGGCCCGCGGTAGCACGAGGCCGGAATGCCAGCCGTGCGACACCAGCGCGATCTCGATGCTGTCCGCGTCCGCTGGCGGATAAAGGTCCGGGTTGCCCCGCTGCGCTGTCAGCAGTGCGGCGAGGACGATGAGTCCGAACAGGGTGACGATCACGGCGCCAAGGCCCGCGGCCATTCGAGCGAGCCGCCACCGGCCCGTGCGCATGGCTGCGCTGTTGGTCAGGGCGCCTGCCACAGCTGGCCGTGATAGTCGAACCGGTCTGGCTGGCTCGCGAGGGCGGCGAGGCCCGTCAGCGCGGGATCGTGCACGGCGATGACGCTCGTCGGAATCGCCTCCATCTGCGCCACGAAGGGGGGCTTGTACTCGAAGGCGGCACGGAAGGCGCCGCGCCGGAGCACGTCGATGATGCGGGGCGCGATGCCGCCGCCGATATAGACGCCTCCGGTGGCCAGGAAGGTGAGCGCGAGATCACCACAGACGCGGCCCAGGAACTTGGAAAACAGGTTGAGGGCCGCCGCCGCGTCCGGGTCCGCGCCGGTAAGCCCAGCCTCCGTGACTGCAGCCGGGTCGAGGCGCGGGCCGTCCGCACCGGTGCGCAGCCGGTGCAGGCCCGCATGGAGCCGGGTCAGGCCGGGGCCGGACAGGAGGGTCTCGACGGTGATGCGGCCCTCGACCCGTTCGAGATGCGGCCACAGGGCGAGCTCGGCCGGCGAAGTCGGCCCGAAATCCACGTGGCCGCTCTCGGTCGAGACGATGACCAGACGCCGACCCACCGGCAAAAGGGCTGCCGCACCGAACCCGGTGCCGGGCCCAAGGACGAGGCGCGCACCCTGATCGCCGGCCCGGCCCTCCTCGCGGTCCGGGCCGATGGGCGTCAGCTCGGAGGGGCTGATCCCGGCAGCACCGGCCGCCACGGGCACGTAGTCGTTGACCACCACCGAGCGCGACAGGCCGAAATCCTGCCCGATCCGGGCGCCCTCGATCACCCAATGGGCATTGGTGAGTTGCACTGCCGGCCCGTCGACCCGGGCCGCCACAGCCAGGATGGCCGAGCGCGGTGCGGCGCCGCTCCCCTTGGCCAGGGAGGCGCGGATGGCGGCACTGGGATCGGGGTGTCCCGCCGTCTCCTCGTGGGAGAGGAGGACCGGCTTTGCCCCCACCTCGGGGACCAGGGCGAAGCGGGCGTTGGTGCCACCGATGTCGCCGACGAGGACGGGAAATTCGAACATGTGCGTCGCTTCCGTCTGTCCCCCGGGGAACGGGGATTGAGGGATTGGTCGTGAAACGCCGCTCAGGCGGCCGGCAGGGCGTCGGGGTCGATCGGTGCTCCCTCGGCCCAGGCATAGAGCAGGCGGCGCACATCCTCGGGATCGATGAGGCGGCGGGAGGCGATCGTCTCGGCCCCGCCGATCCGGACGCTGACGCCGCCGGTCTCGTTGATCACCGCGAAGGCCTTCTCATCGGTGAGGTCGTCTCCGAGAAAGATTGCCCGGCGGCCGGCATAGGGCGGGTTCTCGGCAAGCGCCCGGATGGCGTGGCCCTTGGTGGCGGAGGCGGGCACGATCTCGCCCACCGCCTTGCCGAGCTGGAGCCGATAGGCGGATCCGAGGGCGACGGCGGCCGCCTTCACGGCCTCTTCCCCCGCGGCGGCATCGCTCGGGGTAGCGAGGCGCCAATGCACCGCCACGGAGGCGCCCTTGTCCTCGATGAGCACGTGTTCGAGGTCGGTTACGGCCGCATGCAGGGCCGGTACCTGGGCGCGCAGCGCAGGGTGATCCTCGGCGGAGCCGCCCGAGACGACGCCGTCGACGCGCCGCTCGACCCCGTGCAGGCCAGCGACATCGAAGCGGGCGGGGACCAGGAAATCGTCGATCACCCGGATGGGCCGGCCCGTGACGATGGCGAGGGCGCCTCCGAGCCGAGTGCGCAGCTTCTCCAGGGCCGGAGCGAGGGCGGGATCGACCCGGACCTGGTCGGGCTTCGGCGCGATCTCCACCAGGGTGCCGTCGAAGTCGAGATAGAGGGCGAAGGCGGTTGGGTCGGTCACGCAGGTTGTCCCTTCGTCTGATCCGGGCCTGCGCTAGCATGCCCTGCGCCAGGGGAAAACGCGGGATCGGGAAATTGGGAGGTCGGAAAACAGGTCGGGCGCAACACCCTGCCCTATCTGTTCGACCGTCCGATCCCTGTGAGGCAAGGTCCCGCTCGCATGTGGCCCACCCCGATCCCGCCCGGCCCGAACGAGCAGAGCGTCTGGGACTACCCACGCCCGCCCCGCCCGGAGAGGGTCCCCGAGCGGCTGCGGGTTGTACTCGCCGGCCGGGCCATCGCCGAGACCGGTGCCGGATACCGGGTGCTGGAGACCAGCCATCCTCCGACTTACTACTTTCCGCCCGGCGATGTGGTGGCCGGGGTGCTCGGGCCCGCCCGCCGGGCCGGCATCTGCGAGTGGAAGGGGCGCGCCGTCCTGTACGACGTCGCGGCGGGCGGGTTCCGCGCCGAGGGCGCGGCCTGGGCGTACCCCGACCCCACGCCGGACTGCACCGCGATCACGGGCTACATCGCCTTCTATGCCGGTCCAATGGAGGCCTGCTTCGTCGGCGACGCGCTTGTGACGCCGCAGCCCGGCGGCTTCTACGGCGGCTGGATCACACCCGGCATCGTCGGCCCGTTCAAGGGCGGCCCCGGCACGATGGGGTGGTGAAGTGCGGGTGGGCTGAATGGGAGCGCCGCCCATCCAGGCCTGGCCGGACTGCGTCGGGGACGCCTGGCATGAGCGCCCTCTCCCTCAGGAGGTACGACGCAGGGTGATGCGAGTTAGCTCGGAGGGGCGGCCGAGGCGGAGCGCGAAGCCGGCCCACAGGCCCGTTCCGTTGTTGACGTAGAGGGTCATGCCACCCACCCGGTAGGCGCCAGAGACGAATCCGTTGTTGCCGCGCGCCACGAGCCGGTCCAGCCCGACGATCATGCCACCGTGGGTGTGGCCGGAGAGCTGCAGCGCCACGCCGCGTGCGGCGGCCCGAGGGGCATTCGCCGGCTGGTGATCGAGGAGCACAATCGGCGTATTCGCGGGCGCACCGGCCAGGGCGGCATCCAAGTCGGGCCCTGGATGGCCGATGGCGGGCGCCGAGCGGTCGGTGACCCCCGCCAGCACCAGCGCGTCACCGCCGCGGGTCACGACCGCATGGGCATTGGCGAGGATGTGCATTCCCATGCCAGCAAAGTGGCGCATCCAGGTCTCGACGTCGAAGAAGTACTCGTGGTTGCCGGGGATGGCCCAGACGCCGTCTCGTGCCGTCAGGTGGCGCAGCGGCTCCACGTCGGCTTGCCGGGCCGCGAACGAACCGTCGATGAAATCCCCCGTGACCAGGATCACGTCCGTATCGAGCCCGTTGGCGCGCGTGACGACCGCCTGTGCCCAGCTCGCTGGGAACAGGCGGCTGATGTGTAGGTCGGTGAGATGGAGGATGGTGTATCCCTCGAAGCCCAGCGGCAGGTCCCTGACCGCGACGGCGACGTCCTTCAGGGGCGGCACGCGCACGGCCTGCTGCACCGCGACCGCCGCCAGCAGCGCGACCGCCAGGGCGACTCCGATGCGCCACGCGGTGGGAACTTCCCAACCACCGCCGGGCAGGGCCAGGGAGACCAGGGCCGCGGCATCGAACGCGACCAGCAGCAGGGCCAGCAGGATGATCGCGCCGAATGCCCCGCTGAACAGCATGACGACCGGCCGCGGGAATTCGGGGGAGAACACGGATCCCGAGGAGAGGCGGCTCCACAGGTGGTACTGTGAGGCGACCAGCAGGATTGCGGCGAGACCGAGCTTGAGCGGGAGTGGCCAGGGGAGCGGCCAGACGCCCCGGGCAACGACATAGAGGCAAGGCAGACTGAAGATCAGGTGGATCATGGCTGTTCCATGGACCGGAGCATGGTCCGTGCGCAAAGCTTACCGTTCAGGCGCGTGGGCGGCTTCGGGAGCCGCGACCCGCCGACCTGGGGGCGCCAGGAAGCCTGTAAAGCGGAATGGGGTTATGCGGTGGATCGCGTCTGCGTGCTGGCGCACGCCGGGGTTTGCGCCGCTCGGCCGCGCCGGTATGCCAAGTCCGGTCAGCAGGGGACGCAGCCAGGGACGGAGCAGGTGTGATGCACGGTGAGATCGCAAGCGAGCCGCGGGCCCTGGGGCTCTGCCCGGACCGCCTCGAGCGGATCGACGGCTGGATGCGCCGTCTCGTCGATGACGGCAAGGTCGCAGGCCTGTCGGTGATGCTGGCCCGCGGTGGCCGGACGGCCTTCTTCCGGGCCCATGGCCGCGCCGACATCGCGCGTGACGTGCCCTTCGCCCCCGACACCATCGCGCGCATCTACTCGATGACGAAGCCGCTGACCTCGGTGGCGGTGATGATGCTCTATGAGGAGGGCCGCTTCCAACTCGACGACCCGATCACCCGGTTCCTGCCGGAATTTTCCGATCTGCGGGTTCTCACCGGCGGCAATCGGGCGAAATTCGACAGCGAGCCAGCCCGTCGCCTCATCACGATCCGCGACCTCCTGACCCACACCTCCGGCCTGACCTACGGCTTCATGGAGGCGACCCTCGTCGATGCCCTGTATCGCCAGAACGGCGTCGATTTCGGCGAGACCCAGGAGGCGAGCCTCGCCGAGGTGGTGGGCCGGCTGGCCCGGCAGCCGCTCCTCGCCCAGCCGGGCGCCGAGTGGAACTATTCGGTGGCCACGGATGTCCTCGGACACCTCGTGGCCGTCGTCTCCGGCCAGGACTTCGCCGATTTCCTGCGGCAGCGGGTGCTCGGCCCCCTCGGCATGATCGACACGGACTTCTCCGTGTCGGCCGACAAGCTGCCGCGTCTGGCCGCCAATTACAGCCTGTTCCGGGACCGGACGCTGAAGCTCTACGACGATGCGGTCGGCAGTCGCTTCGCCCGCCCGCCGGCGGTGGCCTCGGGCGGCGGCGGGCTCGTCTCGACCGCGTCCGACTACATGCGCTTCTGCCGCTTCCTCCTCGGGCGCGGCGAACTCGAGGGGACGCGGCTTCTCGGGCGCAAGACCGTCGACCTCATGCTGATGAATCACCTCGACGGGGATTTGGCGTCGATGGGCCAGCCGCGCTTCTCCGAGACCGCCTATACGGGGATCGGCTTCGGTCTCGGCTTCTCGGTGATGCTCGATCCGGCGCGCGCCCAGATCGTCGGTACGCCGGGCGAGGTGGCGTGGGGCGGACTTGCCAGCACCGCCTTCTGGGTCGACCCGGCCGAGGATCTCGCGGTGGTGCTGCTGACGCAGCTGATCCCTTCCTCGGCCCTGCCGCTGCGGCGCGAGTTGCGCGTGCTGACCTACGCCGCCCTGGTGGATTGAGGCCCCCGGATACGCGAAACGCCGCCGGCCCGAGGCGGGACGGCGGCGTTCGATGACTCCTGGCGCGATGCGGCGCTGGACTACTCGGCGGGTGCCGCCGCCGGAGCGGCACCCGGCTTGGGCGCCGGCTTGGGCGCGGACGTCTTGGCCGTACCCGTCGCGGCGGACGCACCTGCTCCGGCGGTCGGCGCTGCCTTGGGAGCCCATTCCGCATCGGCGCGAGGGCCGCCCGGGCCGTTGGTCGGGCCGGTGAGCTGGCCCGGCACCACGTCGTTGACCCGGTTCCAGGTCTGCGAGCCGCAGAGGAAGCCGAGGAGGCAGCCGCGCACCGACAGTTCCGTCGGCTGGTCGGACCACATCGTCACGTCGTAGAACTTGCCTTCGTCGGCGTTGTAGATCTTGCCGCCGTAATGGCCGTCCGGCTGCGGCTTCAGGCCCATGATCAGCTGAAGCCCCAGGGAGGGACGGGCCTGCTTCTTCGGATCGGGATTCTTGAAGTCGATGCGGGGCTGGCCCTGGTCGTTCAGGGGCACCTTCAGCCAGACGACGTAGCCGCACAGGTTGGAGTTCTGCGGTCCGCACCGCTCGGTGCGGATACGGGCGCGCCCGTCCTCGGTGAGCCAGGTGCCGCTGGCGTCGTTGGGGGCGGCAGCCAGTGCGAGGCCCGGCAGAACGGCGGCAACGAGCCCAGCCAGGGGCGCCAGCCGGCGCGCGGCGCCTGCGATGGTGGATCGATTCGTCATGCTTCCAACAACCCTCATGCGCTCGCCCCGTGGCGATCCGCCCTCGTCCGCAGGACGGCAAGCGCTTGTCACGTGATGCCTCGCCATCCGACGCGAAGGTGACGGGATCATGGCCGGCAGCCATCGAATCCTGCAGATTCGTCGTGACGACGTGGCGTTATCTTCGGGACCGAAGCCGGCTCAGTGCGAAGTCTTGATGTTTGATGGATCGTCCAGGCCTGCCAGGGCGAACCGGCCCATCGGGTCCTGCACGGAGACGGACCGCCGGCGGCCGTGATCGTCGGCAGTGCCGCGAACGATCCGCCGGGGACCGCGTTTACGGCCGTGCTTCTCGGGGATGGCGGACGAACGGATGACGGATGGATCGGTCGGGATGGGTCGGCGCCTCGAAGCGGCGGACATCCGTCTCGGCGTTTCGCTCGCGCGCGCCAAGGACACCCGCCGGGTGCGGGCCCTGGCGGCGGCCAGCGAGGCGGGCGGCTGGAAGTGGCTGCTCGCGCTCTCCGGCGGGACCCTCGCCCTCGGCGTGCTGAGGCGGGACCCGCGTCTGGCCGAGGCCGGCCGGCACATGCTCGTCTCCGGCATGCTGGCGGCGGTCACCAAGACCACGGTGAAGCGCGTCGTGCACCGGACCCGGCCCAACGTGCTGATGGATGAGGGCCTCTACGAGAAGGGCTGGTTCGGGCCGAATGTCGGGCCCTGGCAGTCGTTTCCCTCGGGTCACTCGGCCCTGAGCGTCGCGGTGGCGACGGCGGCGGGCCGGGCCTATCCCGAGATCCGGGGCGTGGCGACGGCGGCGGCCCTCGGGGTCGTGGCGGTCCAGGTCCTGCGCGGCGCGCACTTTCCGGTGGACGTCGCCGCCGGGGCGCTGATCGGGCTCTCGGCCGAGGCGGTCGACCACCGGATCGCCCTCGGGCGGGACGGCGTCGCCGGTCTGGCGGCGCGCGGTATACCAGGATGATCGCGGCGAGGTCGCGCGGCATCGCGTGCCGGGAACGCCGCGACGCGCCCTCCGGTTGACGCGGCATTCCATCGGAGATGCCGCGTGACCGACAACCCCCTGACGACCTATCCCGGCCCGCCCTTCGAGGCCCAGCCGCAGAGCTTCCCCGGCAAGACCGGCAAGATGGTGCCTGAGCCCGATCACGGCGAGGAGAGCTACCGCGGCTCGGGCAAGCTGACGGGCCAGGCCGCGCTGATCACCGGCGGCGATTCCGGCATCGGCCGGGCGGTGGCCATCGCCTTCGCCCGCGAGGGCGCCGACGTGGCGATCGCCTACCTGCCCGAGGAGCAGGCGGATGCCGAGGCGGTGGCCGGCTGGATCGAGAAGGCGGGCCGGCGCGCCCTGCTGCTGCCGGGCGACCTGAAGGACCGGGCCCATGGCCGCGACCTCGTGGCGCGCACGGTCGCCGCGTTCGGCCGCCTCGACGTGCTGGTGAACAACGGCGCCTTCCAGCAGCCGAACCAGGGGCTCGACACCATCGAGGACGCGGTCTTCGAGGACCATTTCCGCACCAACGTGTTCGGGCCGTTCTACGTGACCAAGGCCGCCCTGCCCCACCTGAAGCCCGGGGCCTCGGTGATCTTCACCTCCTCGGTGAACTCCAAGCACCCGATGCCCTCGCTGATGGCCTACAGCGCCACCAAGGGAGCGCTCAGCAACATGGTCGTGAGCCTGGCGCAGCTCCTGGCCGAGAAGGGCGTCCGGGTGAACGGCGTCCTGCCGGGGCCGATCTGGACGCCGTTCATCCCGGCGGGGATGAGTGAGGATTCGGTGACGTCCTTCGGCAGCCAGGTCCCGTTCGGGCGCCCGGGCCAGCCGGCGGAGCTCGCCTCCGCCTACGTGATGCTGGCCTCGGCCGAGAGCAGCTACACCTCCGGCGCCCTCGTCACCGTGGCCGGGGCGATGCCGGTCCTCTGAAGCCCTTCGGCCGACCCCGGCCCCGGCCCCGGCGCCGGGGTCGGTCCGAAGGGCAGGCGCTCCGAACGGCGGTCCGAACGGTTCTGTCGGTTCGTGCGTTCCTGTGGCCTCGGAGGGGGGAGAAGCAGGATGCGCACCTGGAGGGCGATGGATCGGGCCCCGCATGACGGACGCTGGATCATCGCGATCCACCGGTCCGACCCGGACCGGCGCGCGGTGATCCGCTGGGATCCGGCGGGCCTCAGCGATCCGCGGCCCTGGCACGTCGCCTCCTGCCAGCACAGCTACCCCGCCGACGCCTTCACGGACTGGATGGACTTTCCCGACTGTCCCCCGTCCGCCGAGGACCGCGAACCCGGCACCGCAGGAGGTCACGATGGCGCGCGAAGCGATGGGTCCCCTCACCCTGGACGTTGAGCCCTGCCCCGAGGACGCCACCCGCTACCGCTGGACCGTCCGGGAGGCGGACCAGGCGGTGCGGAGCGCCCCCTACTCCCTGCCCGACGCGGAGGCCGCCCTGCGCCAGGGCCGCGCGGCGATGGCGGAGGCGGCCGACCTGTGCCGCGACACCGAGATCCGTGCGCCGGACTGAGCCGGCCGGGAGACCTGACGGCGCCGGAGACCCCACCGGTGGTGGGAGCCGGCGCCGGCCTGGATGCCCGCGGACGGGTCAGACCCGATATGTCTTGGCGACGGGTCAGACCCGATATTTCTTGGCGACGGGTCAGACCCGATATTTCTTGGCGAGGAGATGCAGCCCGACGACCGCGCCGAGGGCGGCGGCCGCGAAGAAGCCCGTGCGATGACGGTCGGTGAACATCTCCCAGCTTCCGGAGCGGGCACGCGCGTCGAAGCGGCCATGGGCGCCGTAATCGCCGGGCACCGGCGCGAACAGATTGGCCGGGGCATTGCCCGGCAGGCGCCTGTCCGTCAGCTGGCTGCTGTAGCCCGTCCTGGCGAGGTAGCGGTCCAGCAGCCCGGGCGCGATGCGGTTGGCGAGGATCGCCTGGACGGTGGGGTAGCCGACCCAGACCTCCCGGCGGCGGTGCTCCGCCGCGAAGACGATGGCGCGCGCCGGGACCTCGGGCTGGTAGATCGGCGGGACGGGCTGGGCACGGCGGCCCATCTTGTTCATCGCCCAATCGAATTGCGGCGTATTCACCGCCGGCAGGTCGACCGTGGTGAGCTGGATCGCGAGCTTGTCGTGGATCAACTCGGAGCGCAGGGAATCCGTGAAGCCCCGGATCGCCGATTTCGCCCCGCAATAGAGCGCCTGCAGCGGCACGGAGCGGTAGGCCAGCGCTGAGCCCACGTTGATGATGGTGCCGCGATTGCGGGGGCGCATCCGCTTCAGCGCACTCATCATTCCGTAGACCTGGCCGAGATAGGTCACCTGGGTGGCGCGCTCGGCTTCGGCCGGCGTCAGTTCGTGGACGGGCGCGAAGACGGTCGCCATGGCCACGTTGACCCAGATGTCGATCGGGCCGAGTTCCGCCTCGACGCGATCGGCGGCGCGTTCGACGGCCTCGGCATCGGCGACATCGGTGGGCACGGCCAAGGCCCGCACGCCGTACCCCCGGACCGCCGCCGCCGCGCGCTCCAGCCGGCCGGGATCCCGGGACAGGAGGGCGACGTCGTAACCCCGACGCGCGAACGCGTCCACCGTGGCGCGGCCGACCCCCGCGCCTGCCCCCGTGACGACGACGATACCGACCATGAGGCTTCACTTTCTTGCTTGGGTTTGGGTCGAAAATCTGGATTGAACAGTGATTTTCTTCGACATCAAATGTTCTTGATCTGATCGTGCAACTATAGATCCGATCGTTTCAACAACAATTCCACCCAACATCTGGGGTCGCTGCGATGTTCCATTTGCCCCGTGGGTGATGCGGCCATTGTTCTAGCCTGCTGCGTTGGGCTTCCATGCGGCGAAGCGGTCCATGCGCGTCAGCCCTGCTTCGAGGAGCATGTGCGGCAGCGTCAACGCTGCGAGCAGTTGCAGCGTGAGGCCCACGAGCCGGACCGCCGGATCGCCCCGATGGACCGGCCACAGGGCCGCACCGATCAGCACGGTGAGGAGCGTCGTCGGCAAGGCCCGCCACCAGGCGCTCGCCCCGTCGCGCACCCGGGGGACGCGGGTGGGATGCCGGATGAGGGCGGCCGTATGGGCCGGGGCATGGACGACGACGAAGTAGAGGGCGAAGGCGACGAGGGGCGGCAGAACCCAGAAACAGAGGCTCAGGGCCAGCGGCAAGGCCAGCCGACCGACGTCGCCCTCGCGGATGGCCAGCGCGACCCATGCGCTCGCCAGCGGCAGCCACAGCAGGCTCGCCCAGACCAGCCACGGGGGTGGGACGGTCCAGGCCAAGCCCGTGGCCGCGGACAGGACCCGCGCCGTCGCGTCGGGATGGAGCAGGACGGGGAGCGCGATGGGCAGACCGCCCCGGACGAGGGCCGGCAGGCCGCCGCCTTCGCTCTCCTCGGTGCCGAAGTGCCAGACGGAGAGCGCCAGGAAGCCCGCCAGCGTCGCTTCGGGCACCCGTTGCCACGCGACCAGGACGCCGGCCACCAAGGCGAGGTAGGGAGTCGCGAAGGCCGGGAACCACGCCCGGCCCAGGCGGCGGCGCAGCAGCGTGCGCCCGATCTCGACGTCGAGGGCCCCGTGCGGCACGCCGAGCACGACGATGATGCCGACGGCACAGACCCATTGGACGGACCATGGCCCGAGCAGGCAGGCCAGCAGGATCGGCAGGGCGATCCCGCAGGGAAGGGCGGCGCCGGGCGGGAGGAGCGGCGCCCGCCCGCCCGGCCCGCGCATCAGGCGGCCCGCCGGAGGGGCGTGGTGCCCGCCGGAGTCTCGGCCAGGTCCCGGTCCGTCGCCTTCGTGTCCGAGACCACGGCCATGTAGCCGTAGACGACCTTGGCGACGGTATCGAGGATCGCGATCACCAGCACGCTGGCGGCGTCGCCGACGAGGCCGAGGCCGTCGGGGGCCACCGCCAGGATCACCGGGTAGACCAGCCAGACCACGGACAGGATCGCGGCATTGCGCCGGTAGGTCGCCCGGACGTCGTCGCGCTCAGCGGCGTTGGCCTCCATCTGCGACTTCCAGATGACGTAGTAGACGCCGAGGAAGGCCACGCAGGAGACGAGGAACCAGGTCCACTTGGTCCAGCCCTGCAGCGAGGCGCCGAAGGCGAACGCCGTGACGATCATCATCACGTCGGCCAGCACCGCCCCCGTGATGGCCCCGTAATCCTTGCGCACGTGGCGCATGGCGGTCAGCCCGAGCGAGACCAGGAGCAGCGGCGTGGTGAAGGTCCAGTCGATGTAGCGCGCGAAGTAGAACACCCGGGTCGGCGTCGCGGCCCCGGCCGCCACGGCGTCGGTGGTCGGCAGGAGCACGAGGCCCTGGCCGGTGGCCATCGCCAGGTACGAGCACGCCGCGATGATGGGCACGATCCCGTGCAGGAGGGTGTGAAGGCTCTCGGTTGGTGTGCGGCGCTTGCCCGTGACGAGGATCAGAAGACCACCGCCAAGCATGATGAAGGTCGTGATCCACAGTATCGTGTTGGAACTCATGGTGAAGCCTCTTCGCGCTGCATGAAATACAGCGTTCGGTGCCTAACCTGCCAATGTCGACTGCGATACGACTTCGGTTTTTCGTCTGTCCCGATGCGTTGATAAATATCAAGAACAGGCCCGAACTTGTTTACGGTCACGAAAGCGTTATCCGGACGCGCGAAGGACGGGATCGATCAGCGACCGTCCTTCGTTTCGGGGACATCCGTCGCCGCCGCGACGCCGGCCGGCACAGCCGCCGCCCGAGGCGGATCGACCCGTGATCGTCGGGCGAAGGGGGCCGCGCGTCGTCGGCCGAAGGCGGGACGCCCGGCCGCCGTCACTCCGCCGTTACTTCGCCGTCACTCGGCCGTCACTCGGCCGGCACGCGGCATTCCGAGAACAGCAGCGACGTGAGATCGTCGCCCAGGTGAAGAAACGTCGCGTCGAACTCGGCCACGTCCATCAAGCGGCGCGGATCGAGGATGCTGAGGGTCCGGCCATTCAGCTCGATCAGGCCGCGTGACCGCAGGACCGCGAGCGAGCGGTTGAAATGGACGGGCGTGATCCCGAGGAAATCCGCGATCTGGCCCTGGGTGATGGGGATCGGGCAACAGAGATCGCCGGCCAACCCGGCCACCTCCTGGCGCAGATACATCTCGCAGACGAAGTGGGCCGTCCGACCGATCGCCGACCGGCGCCCGAGGCACATCACCCGCTCGCGATACAGCGACGTATCGATGAGCGTGTCGCGCCAGAGGGCGGCCATGACGCGGGGGTGCCGCGCGATCAGCCCGAAGAGCGCGGTGTGCGGAACGAAGGCGAGCGTACTCGCCGTGATGCTCGCCAGCGTGTGATCGAGCTGGGGGAGGAACAGGTGCTGCAGGTCCGGGAGATCCCCCGGGATATACAGGAGCAGGATCTGTCGCGCGCCGTCGCCGAGCGTCCCGTAGCGGTGAACCCAGCCGTCCAAGACGAGGCAGCAATAGGTTGGCTTCTCGCCGGACCGGAAGATGTCTTCCCGGGCGCCGAAGCGACGGATGGTGAAGGGCAGGCCGCGGAGCGCCGCCCGGTCGTCCGCATCGAGAGCCGACGTCCTGTCCAGCTTGGCCTGCAGCATCCCCATCGCGGAAGCGTCGTCGAAAATCACCCCATCCCCCTGCTGGCATCGGATCGTTCGGCGGGGCGGCGAAGCCAGGTTCCCGGACCGCTCCCCGCTCCCCACTCCCCCCGGGCGCAGGCCGTCGGACCTCCCCCCGTCCCGGCCTTCGGGAGCGAGCCCCGAACGGCCGGTGTCCCCCTCAGGCGCGCGCCAGGGCGGGCAGGTCCGCGCCGGCCTCGATCGCCGCCGCCGGGGGCAGGCGGCCGAGGCCGAGGAGGTGCAGGAAGGCGGTGAAGGCCGGGTTGCGGCCGATGCTGCAGGCGGCGGTCACCCGGTCGCCCGTGGCGTAATAGGCGATGAAGTCGAGGGCGTCGGGGTCGCCCTGCAGGATGATCCGGTCGAACCCCTTGGCGTAGCCGCCGTAATCGAGCCGCTTGTCGCCCTGGTTGCTCCAGAGAACGGCACGCCCGCGAAGGCGCCGCCCCGGCCGAGGATGGCCCGGGCCACATGGGTGCCGTGCTGCTGCGCGAGGCGCCAATGCTCGATCCGCGCGGTCTCGCCGCTCGCCACCTCCGGGAAGGCGGCGATGTCGCCCGCGATCCAGACGCCCTGCGCGAGGGCGAGGTCGCCGCCGACCGTGAGGCCGCCATCCGCCTCGGGCGTGACGCCCGCGACCAGGCCGGTCTCCGGCTTGGCGCCGGCGCCGATGAGCACGATGTCGGCCGGGAGGCGCCGTCCGTCCTCCGTCTCGACCGCCTCGACCCGACCGGTGCCGGTGATCGCGGCGACGGAGCCGGTCTCGAAGCCGACGCCGTTGCCCGCATGGTACCGCTTCAGCGCCGCGCCCACCCGCTCGCCGAAGCGCTTGGCGAAGGGGATGTCCTCGCGCGCCAGCACGGTGACGGCGAGCCCGCGCTTCCTCAGGAACGCGGCGGCCTCCAGGCCGATGAATCCGGCCCCGACGACGACGACCGATTGGGCCGCGCCCGCCGCCGCGCTCACGGCGATCGCGTCGTCGAGGCTGCGCAGGGTGAAGACCCCGTCGAGGTCCTGGCCGGGGAAGTCCGGCACCACCGCCCGGCTTCCCGTGGCGACCAGGATCGCGTCGGCCGTCAGGGTCCGGCCGTCCGCCAGGGTGACGCTGCGCTGGGCGGGATCGACGCGGCTGACCGCCGCGGTGACGCGCTCGACCCGGTTGGTCCGGTCGAAGTCGGGCTCGATCCGCACCTTGTCCGGCGGGGTCGGCTTGGCCAGGAACTGCTTCGAGAGCTTGGTCCGGTCGTAGGGCGGGTGCGCCTCGCGGCCCACCAGGGTGATCCGGCCGTCATAGCCCTCGCGGCGGAGGGTCTTGACGCAGGCGACGGCGGCCGCGCCCGAACCGACGACGAGCACCTGCGCCACGGGCGCGCCCGCGGTTTTCTCGGTTTTCTCGATCTGGACGGTCTCGGCCGGCTCCGGCGTCAGGGTCGCGACGGCGTCCGCCCCCTCGATCCGGACCGGGTAGCGCGTCAGGGCGTCGAGGGCCGGCGGCTCCTCCAGGCTGCCGTCGGCCAGGGCGAAGGCGGCCTTGTGCCAGGGGCAGTAGAGGCGTCCGCCGCAGATCTCGCCCTTGGCCAGCGGCGCGCCGAGATGCGGGCACTTGGCCTGGAACGCCCGCACGCCGGCGGCGTCGCGCACGAACAGCGCTGTCTCGTCGCCGGCCGCCCCCTCGGCCATGCCCCCCATCGGGATCGCGTCGAGGGCGAGGCGGATCTCGGTTGCGGACATGGCTGGCATCGCTCCTGGCACGCGCCGTCGCGCCCGGCCGGTCAAGTCGCCGGACCCGGTCCGGTTGCAGCGTGCGACATCGCGGGCCCGGCCTGCCGCGGGGCCCCTATCCGATCCCCGCCGTGCGGCGCAGGCGGCGCCAGCCCAGCACCACGCCCGAGAGGGCGATGCCCGCGCCGAGGCCGTTGAGGAGCCACATCACCGCGTCCCAGGCCGGCCGGGCCTGGAACAGGAAGGCGAAGTCCAGGCGGTGGGGCGCCTCGAACAGCCAGCGCTGGAGCCGGCCGCTGGCATCGAGGCGGTCGAGGAGCGCGCCGGTCTCGGGGTCGATGTGCAGCCAGGTCGCGGCCGGGTCGTCGAAGCGCACCCGCAGGACCGGCAGCGTCCGGGTGTCGTGGTGGGGATACCAGTAGGCATCGGGGGCCGTCAGGGTCTCGACCCCGGCGATGCGGGCCTCCGGCAGGGCGCGGGCGGCCGCTGCGCGCAGGGCCGCCTCCGGGGGCGCCGGCGCCACCAGCCGGCGGCCCTGCGCATCGGCGGCGATCCGCACCGGCCGGCCGTCGACCTGCGTGAACCGGACCTCGACGATCCCCGGCCGCGCCAGGCCGTCCAGGGCCTCGCGGCCGATCGGCGCCGGAGGGCCCGCATAGGCCTCCCCCATCGCCGCCGGGGGCGTGCGGGGCGAGAACCAGCGGTTCGGGTTCATGGAGAGCCAGCCGCTGGCGACGAAGCTCAGGAGGCTCAGGCCCCCGAGGGTGCCGAGGAGATGGTGCCAGCGGGCGAGCCCGCGATAGGGCGTCACCGCCCCGGAGGCGTAGGGCCGGCGCAGGCGCAGGCGCCAGATCCCCAGGACGAGGCCGCCGAGCACCCCGGCGGTGGCGAGGCCGGAGACCCACAGCACGGTGCCGCGCCAGAGCTCGGCCCGCGCGCGCAGGGGGGTCGGGTAGAACCAGTGCGGGATCGCCCCGAGCCAGTTCCACAGGCGCTCCCGGCGGGTGGTGTCGAGGACGACCGCGCCGGTGCGGGCCGAGACGTAGAGCTCGGTGCCGGCGGCGTCCCCGAGCGCCACCACGTGGAAGGGACGCACCGGGTCGTAGCGGTCGCGCACGGTCCACGGGTCCCGGCGCACCGCCCGCACGGTGGCGTCCGGCCCGAACGGGGCCCGGACCGCGGCGGCGTCGAGGGGGCCGAGGGCCTGCCCGGTCTCGGCCGAGACCGGGTGCCGGGCGCCCGCGCGGGTGGTGACCTGGTAGACCGGCGCCCCGGCCCGCATCGACAGGCTGAGGCCGCCGGGGGGCGCCGCGAGGCCGGCCCGGGCCAGGGCCTCGTCCGGGCCGAGGAGGACCCGGTCCCAGGCGATCGGCGCGAGGCGGGACAGGCGCTCGGCCTCGCTCAGGGCCGGAAAGGCCACGTAGAGCATCACCAGTCCCGACACCACCCAGGCGGCGAGGAACAGGCCCGTGGCGATGCCGAGCCAGCGGTGGCCGAGGATCAGCCAGCGCTTCAGGGATTTGAGCCGCATCAGAACCGGACGCTGTAGGCGACCTCGACGGAGCGCGGCCGGCCCAGCAGCCAGTTGGTGCCGACCCCGTTCACCGCGTTGCCGCTGATCGCGTAGATCGTGTCGAACAGGTTGTAGGCGCGCAGCGACAGGCGCGAATCCGGCGTGACCTGGTGGTCGAGCCCGGCATTGACCAGGGTGTAGGCCGGGCGCGGGGCCTGGTTGCCGAAGTCGCTGAAGGTCTCGCCCACGTGCTGCAGGCCGACCCGCGCCTCCCAGGCCGGGGCGAAGGCCCAATTGACCCAGAGGTTGCCGACCCGCTCCGGCACGTCGATGGGCTGGCGCCCGGCAAAGGACACCACCGTGCCGCCGACCGCCTGGTCGAAGCGGTCGTACTGGGCGTGCAGCAGCGCCAGGTTGGCGTCGATGCGCCAGGCCTCGGCGAGGTGCAGGCTCACCGCCGCCTCGACGCCGACGGAGGATTGCTGCCCGACCTGGGTCGCGCGCGTCGGCTGGCCCGGCACCGTCGAGATCAGGTTGTCCTTGACGATGCGGTAGCCGGCCAGGGTCCACTCGGCCCGGCCGCCGAAGGCGACGCCCTTGGCGCCGACCTCCGCCTGCTCACCGGTGGAGAGCCGGAAGGTGGCGAGACTCTGCGACAGCGAGATCAGGCTGCCCACCGGGTCGGTGGCGGTGGCGTACTGGGCATAGAGCGCCAGCAGCGGCGTCGGGTTGTAGACGGCGCCGAAGCGGTAGCTCAGGGCCCGGAAGTCGCGGTCGAAGCTGGCGCCGGTGACGAGATCGGTCCGGTGCAGGACGGGCGCGTCGTAGCGCACGCCCGCCAGCAGGGAGACCTGGTCGGAGAGGATCAGGCGGTTCTCGGCGAAGACCGAGGCCTGCGAGGTGCGGGTGGCGTAGGCCGGCCGGGCCCGGCCCTCGGCGGGGAACAGGCCGGGGTCGTAGGCGAAGGGATCGACGCTGGTGCGGGTGTCGAAGAAGAAGTTGTTGGTGTGCCGGAAGGCGATGTGATTGACGTCGAACCCGGCCAGGACCTCGTTGCGGAAGCCGAACAGGCTGCCGCGGACCGTGGCGTCGAGGCGGTTCCCGATCTGCTCCTGGCTGTGGTCGATCTCGAGGTAGTCGGAGCGGTCGATCCGCCCGGTGTCGCGGTTGAAGGCGTACTGCTCCACGTCCCGCCACTGGCGCCGGCTCTGGAGCCGGTAGGCGGTGTTGCGCACGGTAACGTCGGCGCTCGGCGTCCACTCGGTGCGCAGCTGCGTCCAGTTGTCGGTCCAGAGGACCTGGGCGTCGCGGACGTTGTAGTTGTTGAACCGGATGGATTCGAGGATGCGCCCGTTGACGAGGGGCGTGCCCCAGTAGCGGGTCGGCTCCTGGTAGCCGAAATCATGGCTCAGGGTGACGGCGAGGTCCGGCGTCGCCTGCAGGGTCAGGGCGCCCGAGACCGCGAGGTTGCGGAAGCGGCCGTCCGGCGCGATCCAGCCCTCGGCGCGGTTGCCGCTGATGTTGAGGCGATAGGCCAGGGCCTCGCCGATGGGGCCGCCGGAATCGAGGGCGAGCCGCGCGAGGCCGTCCGAGCCCAAGGCCGCGCGGGCCTCGTTCAGGGGCGTGAAGACCGGCTTCTTCGTCACCACGTTGACCACGCCGCCGATGGCGCCGTCGCCGTAGAGCACCGAGGCCGGGCCGCGCAGCACCTCGATGCGCTCGACGTTCCAGGTGTCGAACGGGAAGGTCACGGTGCCGGCGCCCACGAACAGGCGGGTGCCGTCGTAGAGCTGCTGGATCGAGTTCGGGCCGGCGAAGCCCCGGGCCGTGAAGGCGCCGTTGCCGTTGCCCGGCGCCGCCACCGTGGTGATGCCGGTGGCGTTCTGGGTGACGGCCTCCGCCACGGTGTTCTGGCCGCGCAGGCGGGTGGTCTCGCCCGCGATCACGTCGACGCTGGCGGGGGTCTCCAGGGGCGTCAGCCCGAGGCGGCTGGCGCTGCGGCCGACGCTGCGCAGGTTGAGGCCCTCGGCGGGCGGCGGGCCGCCCCGGCCGGAGCCCGAGACCTCCAGGGTCTCCAGGGTCACGGCCGGTGGAGCCTCCCGGGTCTGGACTTCCCGAGTCTGGACTTCCCGAGTCTGGATCTCCCGGGTCTCGGCCTCGGCGGCGATCGGCATCAGGCCGCCGAGCAGGGCCGCCAGGGGCAGGACGTGTCGCGGGGGCAAGCTCTGGCCTGGCCGCGACCCGCGCGGGTGCGCGGTTCGGGACGGGATGGGGGCGACGGGCATGGGACAACCAGGGATGGGCGCGGGCATCGGTCGGGGCCGACCTGCCGTCTTCGCTAGACTGAATGTTATAACATTACAATTGTGCGCGGGGACCCCAAGAAGGCTTGTCCGCGGCGCAGCCGGGTCCGGACCGCGCGGGGCGGCCGGAGGGAGCATGCGGGAGCGAGGCGCGCGGGCGAGGACGGGCATCGACGGGACGGCTGACGCGACGGGTCGCGCGAAGTGGCACGTCACCGCGAACGAGGCCGGCGCGGATGCCACGCGGCATCCACCCCGACACCCACCAGGACACCCCGCCCGATGCGTTTCGCGTGTGACCACGACTGACGGCAGGTCTCCTGGCTCGCGGGTCACCGCCCTCCCATCGTCTTCCCAGGTCCGAGAACCCAGTGACGTGCTGATGAGGAGCTCGCCGCTTACAGTTGCGGGGGCAGCCGCGGCCTCGGGCGCTCGCCCTCACCGCGTTCCCTTTTGATCCTCGATCCTGAGGAACCGTCACGGGTAAGCTAGGCCGTTTCCGGGGCCGCCGTCAAACCCTCCGGGATCCGTCAGGAGCCCTCCGGAGGGGCGGCCGCGCGCCGATCGGGGGACAAATCCCGCGGTGGAGCGTTGGCCCAGCAGGGAGAACCGAGCTGTGACGCTGTGAGCGAGACTGAAGGAGTAGAGCGCACGATGTCCGAGGATGGGATCACGTTCGAGCGGATTCGCGAGCGCGCCCATGAGATCTGGGAGCGCAATCATCGTCCCGAGGGGTTCGAGGTCGAGTTCTGGCTGATGGCCGAGCGGGAGCTGCGGGCCGAGCGTGCCCGCAACGCCCCGAAGCCGGCCGCGCCGGCGCAGGAGGACGCCGCGCGTTCCTGACATCTTGGCGCCGGGCGCAGGCGCGGGGGCGGGTCGCCTCAGCCGTCGGCGGGCGGCGCCGGTTCCGCGTCCGCGAACAGGATCTCGTGGGTGAGCGGATCGTAGAAGCGCATCAGGTCCCGGACGAGGTCCCTGGCGGGGACCTCGAGGGCGGCTGCCCAGGCGCGGTAGCGATCCGGCGGGATGCGTCCGCGTCCGGTCTCGAGCTGCGAGATGAAGGTGTAGTACTCGGCCCCGACCAGGGCGGCGAGCTGGCGCTGGGACAGGCCGCGTGCCTCGCGCAGGTTCTTCAGGAAGCGGCCGCCCTCCCGGCGCAGTTCCAGCACCCCCTCCGAATCCAGCCGTTGGTGGTGAGCGTACACGCGGGGCATCCCTCCTCGGGCCGTGATGGTTAGGGCACAATCAATTTGTACAGTAAATACCATATAGAGCAGGACCCGGGAGACTGTCCAGACGGCGCGAACCCGGCCGGTTTCCGCAGGGCGCCTCGCTCATGACGTCGAGGCCATTACGCCGAGGCTAAGACGGCGCGGTGACGCCGCCGCGCTCGGGCCGCGCCGTTCGACGCCCGTGATCCGGCGGGGCCGGTGGCAAGTTTGTTGGAAACAGTCCAGACTGCGCTATCATCCGTGGATGAAGAATTCAGGCATGGGATTGCCTGGGACGTTCGGATCTGGCGTCGCCGGCGCCCGCACAGGGATGAAGAGTTCAGCATGAGCACGCAGGCGACGCGGTCGGTGTTGAGCGACGGCTTGCGTGCGATGCGGCCCGTACTGGCGACGGCGGTCGCCTTCGGCTTCTTCATCAACCTGCTGCTCTTCGTCAGCCCGCTCTACATGCTGCAGATCTATGATCGCGTCCTGCCGAGCCGGAACGAGACCACGCTCATGGGCATCACCCTGATCGCGGTCTTCGGGCTCGGCGTCTACGCCGCGCTGGAGATGCTGCGGTCGCGGCTTCTCGTGCGCGGCGGCCTGATCTTCGACCGGCGCGTGACCGACCCGATCTTCGATGCCGCGCATCGCGGGGCGCTGCTGCGGCCCGGCGCCCAGCACGACACCGTGCTGCGGGACGTGGACATCCTGCGCGAGTTCCTGACCGGCAGCGGCATTCTGGCCTTCTGCGACCTGCCCTGGGCTCCGATCTTCCTGGTGGCCTGCTTCCTCCTGCATCCCTGGTTCGGCGCGATGGCGCTGGTCGGCGGCGGGCTCATCCTGGGGCTGACGCTGCTCAACGAGGTGGCGACGCGGCACGCCCTCGAATCGGCCAGCCGCGTCTCCCGGCTCGCCGGGCAGCAGGCCGGGGCGAGCTTCCGCAACGGGGAGGTGCTGCGGGCGATGGGCATGCTGGGGGCCATGCGGGCCCTCTGGCGCGGCCGCCACGACGAGGTGCTGCTGCTCCAGGCGCGGGCGAGCGACCGGGCCGGCCTCATCGTCGCGGCCACGAAGTTCGTGCGCCTGCTCCTCCAGCTCCTCGTCCTCGGTGTCGGCGCCTACCTCGCCATCCACCGAGAGATCACCGGCGGCGCGATGATCGCGGCCTCGATCATCATCGGCCGGGCGCTGGGGCCGATCGAGGCGGTGGTGGGCAACTGGAAGGGCTTCACGGCGGCCCGCGCGAGCCATCGCCGCCTCGCCGAACTCCTCGCCGTGGCGGGGCCGGAGCCGGCGCGGGTGACCCTGCCCCGCCCGCGCGGGCTGATCGAGGCCGAGGCCCTGTCCGTGGCGGCCCCCGGCGCGTCCCGGGCGATCCTGCAGGGCGTCGGCTTCCGGATCGAGCCCGGACAGCTCGTGGGCATCATCGGGCCGAGTGCCGCCGGCAAGTCGACCCTGGTCCGGGCAATGACCGGGATCTGGCCGCTGACCGGCGGTAGCCTGCGCATCGACGGCGCGGAGCTGCGCCACTGGGATCCGCAGGACCTCGGCCGGCACGTCGGCTACCTGCCGCAGGACGTGGAGCTGTTCGACGGGACGGTGGCGCAGAACATCGCGCGCTTCGGGCCCGCGGAGGATGCGGCGATCCTCGCCGTGGCCCGGCGCGCCGGCTGCCACGACCTGATCCAGGCCCTGCCCGACGGCTACAACACCGTGATCGGCCCGGGCGGCCACGGCCTGTCCGGCGGCCAGCGCCAGCGCATCGCCCTCGCCCGCGCGCTCTACGGCGATCCGAGCCTGATCCTCCTCGACGAGCCGAACGCCAGCCTCGACCAGCCCGGCGAGGCGGCCTTGATGCGGGCCCTGGCGGCCCTGCGGGCGGACGGGACCACGGTGGTGATCGTGACCCACAAGGTGTCCCTCCTGGCCGACGCCGACGCCGTGCTGGTGCTGAATGCCGGCAGCGTGCAGAGCTTCGGCCCGGCCGAGTCGATCCTGGGGGCCCTGGTCGGACCGCGCTCCGTGCCCCACGTCGTTCCGGCGGCCGGGGTCACAGCGCTGCCCGAGCCGCGCCGGAGCTTCGACGCCCAGCGGAGCGCGGGGTGAGCCATGGCGCGGCCGCACGCTCCCGCCCTGACACAGGCACCGGCCGTCTCCCCGGTCGCGCCGCCGGGACTGCCTCCGGCGGTGGGCGACCTCTCCCGCCTGGTGGATTGGCGCTGGTACGCGGCGGCGGGCTACCTCCTCATCCTGGCGACCTTCGGGGTCGCCGGCGGCTGGGCGGCCTTCGCGCGCCTCGACCGCGCCGTCATCAGCCCCGGGGTGATCGTCGCCGAGGGCAGCCGCAAGAGCGTGCAGCACCTGGAGGGGGGCATCGTCCAGGAGGTGCTGGTCAAGGAGGGGCAGAGCGTCCGGGCGGGCGAGGTCCTGCTGCGGGTCGATCCCCTGCAGTCGCGGGCCAGCGCGGACCTGTTCCGCGGCCAGCTCGACGCCGCCCTGATCCTTGAGGCCCGGCTCAGGGCCGAGCAGGCCGCCAGCGCCCGCCTCGACCTGCCGCCCGAGATCGCGGAGCGGCGGAGCGAGGCGGCCATCGCCCGGATGATCGACGACCAGGCGAGCCAGCTTGCCGAGCGCCAGGCCTCGTTCCAGCTGCAGCTCTCGCTCACCGAGGCCAAGATCACGCAGCTGCGGACCGAGATGTCCGGGCTGGCGGTGGAGAAGACGGCCGTCGAGCAGCAGGTCGGCCTGATCCAGCAGGAGCTGGAGGGCCTGCGCGCCCTGCGCGAGAAGGATCTAATTCCCCTGTCCCGGGTGCTGATGATGGAGCGCGAGCGCACGCGGCTCTCCGGCGTGATCGGGCGCTCGGTCGCGGAGACGGCCAAGGCGCAGAACGGCATCAACGAGGCCGGGATGCAGGCCGCCCAGCTCCGCCAGAAGCGGCAGGAGGCCCTGACGGCCCAGCTGCTGGAGACCCGCCAGCGCATCGTCGAGCTGCGCGAGAAGCTCGTCGTGGCGCAGGACGTCCTGCGCCGGCACGAGGTCCGGGCCTCCCACCCGGGCGTGATCCAGGACCTCAAGGTCTACACCATCGGCCAGGTCATCCGCTCCGGCGAGCCCCTGATGGAGATCGTGCCCACCAGCGACCGGCTGGTGGTCAGCGTCCAGTTCGCGCCCAACGACCTGGAGGCCGTCCAGGCCGGCATGCGGGCCGAGATCAAGTTCCCGGCCTTCCAGAGCCGGCGGATGCCGACCCTCCTCGGCACCGTGACCCTGGTCTCGCGCGATCGCCTGCTCGATGAGCGGACGAGGCAGCCCTACTTCGCCGGCACCGTCGAGATCGACGAGCGCCAGCTGCCCGAGACGGTGCGCCCGCGCCTCGTCGCGGGCCTGCCGGCCGAGATCACGGTCTCGGCCGGCGAGCGCACGGCCCTGGAATATCTCCTGGGTCCGTTCTTCGACGCGCTCGGGCGCGCCTTCCACGAGCGATAGGACCGGCTGATCGTGACGAACGCGGGAGAGGGATTCCAATGAGTGCGGTGCTCTCGTTCTTCCGGCCGGCGCAGACGAGCCGGGGCGGCTGGTCGCAGCAGGAGCTCGCGGAGTTCTACCGCGTCGAGGCGGCGCTGATCCGGGCGGGCCTGCCGGTGGCCAGCGAGCAGGGCCTGAGCGACGAGGCCGAGCCCTGGTTCGTCTTCTGCCGCCCGGACGGCGACGAGATCCTGCACGTCGCCCGGATCGACGGCCGCTACGTCGTCGCCTCGCCGGCCTTCGACGCACCGATGTGGGGCAGCGACTTCCGCGCGCTGATCAACCAGATCGCGCAGAGCCACGCCGATCTCCTGCCGATCCCGCGGGGCGGCGAGGGCACCCGGCTCACCGTCCATCCCGCGGCCCTCCTGGCCGCCCTCGTGGCCGCGGCGGCCCTCGCCCTGACCCCGGACGAGGCCCGGGCGGAGGCGCTGGCGGAAACCGGCCCCGTGCCGGGCCCGGCGACCCGCCCGCAGCTGGCCGCCGAGGCCCTGCCGGAAGGCGCCGCCGCCGAGCGGGACGGCCAGCGCAAGCAGATGGACGCGATCGTGTTCTCCGCGATGATCTTCGCCGCGACCGCCTTCGCCCCCGATCCCGCGGCCGCGCGCCCCGCCGAGGAGGCCGCGTCCGATGCGGCGGCCTCCGGGGCGGTGAACCCCGGGCCCGGGGATGCCGCCGGCGGCTCGGCGTGGGAGCGCGCCGAGGCGGCCGCGACCGCCGGCGCCCCGGGCGGCGTCGGTGCGGCCGGGCCGATGGGCAGCGGCGCGTCCGCGTCGACTTCCCACGAACCGGTCGCCCCGGCCGCACCCGCCGGACGGCCGGACGCCGCCGGCCCGGGCCCCGGATTTTCGTCGCCGGCGCGGGATCCCGGCCAGGCCGCCCTGGATGCGGACGGCCAGCCGCACGGGCGGGCCGCGGACGCGGAGCTGTCCCGCACCGCCGGAGCGCCGAAGCCGGCCGAGGCCGTCGCGGAGACCGGCCCGGCGCGGGCCGGCGACGGCGGCCCGGGGGCGGCTGCGCCGAGTTCGCCCGAGTCCGTGACGACCGCGACGCGGGCGCTGGACGCTCCCGCGCACGAGGCCGCGACCGCCCAGAGCGCCTGGGCGCGCCCGACCCCGACCGCCGGCGAGTGGGAAGCCGCCCGGGGCGAGACCCGGCCGGGGGGCGATGGCGGCGCCGGCAGGAGCGGAACCGCCGTGGCGTCGGACGGGACTCGCGGCCCGGACCGGGGCGAGGACGCTCCGGGCCGCGAGTCCGGTTCCGCCCATCACGGTCCGGGCGAGGCGGGCGCCGGACCGGCCGCGCGCGCGGAGCGATCCGGCTCGGGCCCGTCCGGCTCCGGCGATGACGGCGCGGCGCCTCCGCAGGTCAGCCAAGGTCAGGGTCGCCAAGGCGAAGGAAGACAAGGCGAGAGCGGCCAAGGTGAGGGAAGACAAGGCGAGGTCGGCCGAGGCGAGGACGGTCGGGCCGACGCCGGCCTCGGCCACAGCGAGGGCAGCGGCGGCTCCGATCGCGGCCTCGACCGCGGCGGTTCCGCGACCAGGACCGCTGCCCAGACCGACACCGCCGGCCAGACCGGGGGCGATGACCAGACCGGAAAGGGCGGCCAGGCCGCTCATGGCAGCCAGGAGGCACAGGGCAGCCAGGAGGCACATGGCAGCCAGGAGGCACATGGCAGCCAGGAGGCACATGGCGGCCAGGAGGCACATGGCGGCCAAGGGGGCGGCGCGGCGCGGGCCGCGTCGGCATCCGCCGAACCGGAGCCCACCGCGTCCTCCCGCGCCGAGAGCGGGCCGTCCGAGCCGAACCAGGCCGCGTCGGGTCATGCTGCGTCGGGTCATGCTGGCTCGGGTCATGCCGCCGCGACCCATGCCGCCGCGACCCATGCCGCCGCGACCCATGCCGCCGCGACCCATGCCGCCGCGACCCATGCCGAGGCGATCCCCGTGACGTCCGGAGCCGCCGGGCCGCAGCAATCCGGCTCGACCGAGGACGCTGGGCCCGACCGGCCGGGCGTCGGCGCCCGTCCCGAAACCGCCGGGCACGCGGCGGTCGCACCGGACGCGGGCGGGAGGGAATCGGCGCCGGCCCAGGGGAACGGTGACGCGGGCGCGAAGGGCGCGCAGGCGAACGTCGCGGATGCCGGGGTGAAGACCGGGGCGGCCGACCACGCCAATCCGGCCGCGGAGGCCGGTCACGGTTACGGTCCCGGTCCGACCGGCGACGGCCACGCGGCCGCTGCGGACCGGGCCTCGGCCCCGCAGGCCGCAGAGGCGTCGATGGCGCGGCACGCGGCGTCGGAATCGGCCCCGGTCGATGCGGCCCACCCGGCGGGGGAGGCTCCGGCGGCCGGCCCGGGCCCGGCGCACGCGGCATCGGCGGTCGCCGATCCCGCCACGGGCCAGCACGCGGGAGCCCCCGCCTCGGGAGCCCCGGCCCCAGGAGCCCTCGACCCAAGAGCTCCCGACACAGGAGCCCCGGACCTTTCATCCGGAGAGCCGGCCGCGCACGCCGCCGGGCCGGACCCAGTCAAGCACGCCGCGGCGAGCGTCCCCCTCGCGGCGAGCGTCGATTCCAGCGGCAACCTAGTCTTCGCCTCGGACGCGCAGCATGCCCCCGCGTCGCATCCAGGATCGGCCGGCGCGGGATCGGCAGCCGGGGGAGCCTCGTCGGCGGGACATGCCGCCCCGGGATTCGCGTCGACCGCTCCCGAACCGGCGGGCACGCCCGCGGAGGCCGGTCCCCATCCAGAGGTGGGTTTGGTGGGCCTGTCGGATCACGGGAGCGGCGGCCTGCACCATCCCGGGTTCCACGCCTGAACCCAACGCCTGACCCGACCGGGAGCCCGCCTCACCCCGCAGGGACCCGGGACGCTCAGGGCAGTCCGAGGGCGTCGGGGAAGCTCTTGCGCGCCCGGCTGACTCGGCTCTTCACGGTGCCGACCTGGCAGCCCAGGACCTCCGAGGCCTCCTCGTAGGTCATGCCCTGGGCGGCCACGAGAAGCAGCGCCTCCTGCTGTGCCTCGGGCAAGGTGCGGATGCGGGACCAGACCTCCCGCAGGGCAACCCGGTGCAGCTGGTCGGCCAGCTCGATCAGCTGCCCGGCGGCGGCGCCATCGACGTCCTCCACCTCGCGGCGCGACTTCCGCTTCTCGGTGTAGAACTGGTTGCGCATGATCGTGAAGGTCCAGGCCTTCAGGTTGGTGCCGGGCCGGTAGCGCTTCTGGTTCTGCCACGCCTTCAACAGCGTTTCCTGAACGAGATCCTCGGCCTGGTCCGCCCCATGCGCCAGCGACTGCGCGAAGCGCCTCAGGTCGGGAAGCAGCCCGAGGAGGTCCTCGCGGAAGGTGTCGGCCCCGGCGCCGGCGCCCTCGCTGGCAGGGAGGGCCGCCTCGAGGCGGGACACGAGGATCAGGAGGTGTTCCGGGGTCCGGGCCCCGAAGCTCGCCGCGTAGAGGTTGCGCAACCGCGCGCCTAATCCGAAGCGCTCGCCCGCCGCGATGATCGGGCGGCCCTCGGTTCTGGTCGGGATACGCTCGGCCCGATCGCCCTCGGCCCGATCGCTCTTCGCCAGACTGGCCTCCGCCGGATCGGCCTCGGCGCGGTCGGCCCCGGGTGGGGCCCCGTCGACCTCGGGGGCGGTCAGTTCAGGCGAAAGCTCCAGAAGGAACACCATTCTCGACGCGGTCTCCATCGTGCCGATCCGTCCGTACAGCAAACATGTAATAGGCAGTCGCTGTATAACGATCAAGGGCGAGATGGGTTCGGTCCGGGACGGTGTCCGGACACGCGGAGCCCGGCATCCCCGCGGTTTCCACCGCCGGTGCAGGCCGCCCGGCGAATCCCGATCGTCGGTCTCCGATGTCGACCGGTCATTCGGCGCGCGAGATCAGTCCGGTGCGAAATTGATCGAAAGCTTTGAGGATTCGTAAAGACTCGGTGCTTTGTCTTTCCACGAAGATGCGCGAGCCGACCGTGGTCTTCCAGCAGCGCACATGCGCGTGACCGTGATCGACGAAAATCATGCTCGACGACGGACATGCTTCCGACGCTTGCGGGATGGTCTTGATCGCCGGGTCTGCCCTGCAACGATCTGCAATCCGCCTGCGTTGAGGGCTGCGATCTCCGCGCCGGACAACTGTTTTCATCTCCTTAGGTCGATGTCGATGAATCCGTTGCCGGAGAAAGCCGACGATCCCGAACCGCTGGTCGACGGACGCGCGATGCCGCCGTGGCGGGTGGCGCTCGGCCGTGTCGTGCACTGGGTCTCGACCCTCGCGGTCCTGGGGCTCGGGTTCGGCCTGACTCTCGCCTGGATCGTCTTCCTCTGCTGGCTCGCTTACGCCGTGCTAAGGTTGATGATTGAATAACGACCGCAATGCAGCTTAAATTGTGCAAAGCACAAAACTGCTCTCTATTTCCGCTTGTATCCTTTCAATACGTAGGTACTCTGATTGCTCGTATCGTTGGTGTGCAAATGCTTCTGATCTGTTTCGCCTCACTTGGAGCCGCCGCAAGCCAGGCCGTTCGCCTGCCGGGTCTTCTCGTGATCGTATCGCTGCTGGCGGTCGCGATCGGCGTCGAGGGGGCCCTGGAGCAGCGCTCCCTCGGGATCGTCCTCACCGACGCGGTCTGGATGCTCGTGGCGGTGGAGGCGACCTATGTCGCGACGTCGCTTCTCTGGAACTCCGAGGCCTCGCCCGCCGCGCCCCGCAAGGCGTGACAGGCGGCACAGGCGTGGCAGGCGACACAGGTTTGACAGGCGACTTGGGAGCGTCCCCGGTCGTCTTCGGCTGAGGCGGTCCGCGCTTAGCGGGCCGGGGGTGCGGCCTTGAACATGCGCCGGGCGACGATCGTACCGCCCAGGGCGCCGAGGAGCGCGCCCGATCCGCTGGCCACGAAGTCGACGACCTGCGCGGTCCGGCCCGGAACCCAGAGCTGGCCGATTTCCATGACGGCCCCTAGGGCGATGAGCGGCAGGCCGATCCGCCACCAGCGCAGCGCGGCCCCGTAGCCGAGCACGAACAGGCCGGCGGTCCCCGCATACGCGATCGCGTGCTCGGCTTGGCCCGGGAGGGATGTGCGCGCTTCCCAGTCACGGGGGATCCAGGAGAGCCAGACCAGGGCCCCCACGCTCAGCCAGGCCGCCACGCGGACGAACCTGGAAAGGGCGGCGCGACGTCGCGACATGACCACTCCTGACGGCTCCTGATCCTGTCCATGCCCCCGGGGCCGTCCGCAGGGCCGGTGATGCCGCCCCGCCGCGACGAGGCTGTGCCCCGGGCCGGCGATGAAACGGCGAAGGCGTCTTGCCCGAAATTGTCTTGCCCGAAGCCGTCCTGCCCGAAGCCGTCCTGCCCGAAGCCGTCCTGCCCGAAGCCGTCCTGCCCGAAGCCGTCCTGCCCGAAGCCGTCCTGCCCGAAGCCGTCCTGCCCGAAGCCGTCCTGCCCGAAGGCCGTCCTGCCCGAAGCCCGTCCTGCCCGAAGCCGTCCGGCCCGAGGAGGCTTTGGTGCCGCTCCGCCCTTACGGGCGGTCCACGGGCCGGGTGGTCGCCCGGCGGTTCGCCTTGAGAAGCTTGCCGATGACGATGCCGGCTGGGACGGACACGAGGGTCCAGAGGCGAAGGACATGGAGCAGGCGGAGGAAAACCATCACGCGCCCTCGTCCTCCTTCAGCGCGGCATCGTACCCCGCGGTCCACCGGGAATGCGCCTCCGTGCCCTCGGCATAGGGGCAGTCTTCCCGGCGCAGGCCCTTGCCGGGGGCATAGAACCCCAGCGCGTAGTGATCGAGGTTGTCGTCCGGCGGCTCTGTCATGAGCAGGAGATAGGGCAGGCGGAAGGCCCTCCAAGGGCCGGCCCGCCCACGCACAACCCGCGCGTGGTCAATGCGAAGGACGCCAAGCCGGCATCCGCATTCGGCCCTGTTGTGAAGGATTTGTCTTTCCCAGCAAAGGCTTTGGAAAGTAATGGCGCGCCAGTCCGGACAGAAATGCGAACACCTATGTAATTGAAGTTACGAGATAAATTCGAGCTAGCGCTGATCTGGCCGGCCGGCTTTGGATCAGGTTGATTGAGAGGATCGGCTGAACCCAAAGGCGTCGGACATGCGGCGAGGTCAGAAGATGAGCGCGCAGCAGGTGGGCGAACGTGATGACGGCCGAGATTTCGTTCCGGAAAGCTTGCCTACATGCGTTCAGTGACTAGGTCGAGGTCGATCCCGTGTGGCTGATTGATGTTCAGCTTGTCCAGATGCGAGGCAAGCTGCATGCAGGTTCGCAATCCTCCGTCCGATTGACCAAAGTCAAGCTTAAGGAAGTACCGATTGGCAACATCCAAATCCCGGTTGGGGAGGCGTTTGGACAAGCGGCGATCAGAACGGGACGGCGCTATTTTCGCCGGGCTCCCGCATGCCAGGCTTCCTTCCAGTCGATAGCTCCTGCGGGCCACGGGTGAGCAGCTTCCGCTCCTTCCATTCCGCGCGGCGCACAATCTGCGGCTTCGAGGAAACGCTATCCCCCGCCGCCAGCGCCCGAGCGTATGCGACCGCGCATTTCTGCCATATGATTTCAGCATTGAGTGATTATATATCCATCAGTTTTCGTTTTATTATCTGATTTCCATAATTTTTATCATGAGAATCTTGGCCAAATCTATTTTTTTCTTCCGATTCAGCCATAGAATCACGAAATTCATTAACTTCATGAAAAATCATACCTCAAGACAACTCCAAACACTGATTTCACAGCCTGAAATGAACGTAAGCATGTGCTGAGCTCCGTCCCGGGGCTCCCAGTGTTGGGGCGGCGTGGGCCGAAGGGCGAGCTCGACCGGAAGGGAAGCCAGATCGATCCTCCACCCGGTTTCCGGCTAGCCGACCTCAAGCTCGAGACCCTTGACGGCAGCGCTGGCACTCCCGACACCCTGCGCGACTACAGCGCCATCTACGATCCGCGCGAGCTCTCGGTCATCGAGCTGTCGCTGAGCGCCATCGGGGGCTGCCTCAACCTCGACACAACCTTCGTCCCCCCGGCCTCCGCCCGCCGGTGGAACGGCAGCGACCTGTTCGACGCGTTCACGGTGGAGCGGTGGCGCCAGCGCACAATACTCGGGCGCGATGTCCTGGTGGAGGTGGTCTTCAAGGGCTTCCTCTTCCCGCTGGGCCACGGCGCCAGCCTAGTGAAGCTCACGGAACGGACGTTCGTGAGGGTCGGGTACACGCCTGTCGCGGTCCAGATCCAGCGGATGTTCCTGAAGGTCGGCGACCCGGTGAAAGCCTACCCGGCCCAGGGTCAGCCCAACCGGGCCCGGCGCTGGCCGTGCGCCGGGATCGAGATCCTCACGGTCACGACGCCAGACATCGTCGATCCCACCGGCGACGTGCCGGATAGCCCGAGCTGCGGGACCCCCGGCAAGGTGACGGTGGCCGCCAGCGGACGCCTGGATTTCGAGGGCGGGTCACCCGGCCTGTGCTTCTGGCCGCGCACGGCGTCCCGCGACGGGGCTGAGGTGTGGTTCGAGATGCGGGTCTCGGGCGAGGCGGTCCCGGTCAAGATGCCACTGATCTTCGCCGACAACCGCGCGATCAACCACGCGCCGACGATGAAGGCGCTCGTCTCGTACCACAACACGGAGTTCAAGGACGGAGCCGCCGAGACGTCTTCCCCGCTGCGCCAGGTCACGACGCTCGACCGCCGCGGACAGCCGGTGGTGATGGGGCTCGAGAAGAAACCGGGCGACACCACCTACGAGACCGCGTGGTGGCGGTTGAAGGCTGAGGGTCGCGAAGACCTCGCGGTGACGGGAGGCGATCCCTACGCGGTAAACAACAATCCGTCGATGGTTCATAACGCGGCTGGCTCACGCCGGGATCTCGCCCAAAGCGATGATGATGCTCGCTG
>NZ_PDHT01000020.1:0-101780 GCF_002917135.1 Methylobacterium sp. V23 | reverse complement strand
GCCGGTCATCAGCGCGGTCTGGGGCGGCAGGCCGCCGCAGGGCGGGTGGTAGGGCAAGGGGGGCATCCAAAGGGCTCCGTGTCCGACAGGTGTGACGAACTTCCCCGGAACGCGTCAAGCTGCCGGTGCACCCGCCACACGGCGTGGCGGTTTTTCGATCTCGTTTCACAGGGGATGTGAAACCCTGCCAAGCTTGCCGCGTCGGCTTCGGAGGCGGCGTCCTGGCTTGCGCTCACGGGATCGCCGCCGAGAAACGGGCTCGCAACACAGCGTCGCGGCGCCATTCGCCGATTGCCAACGATCCCGGCTTTTTATGATCGTTGATCTCTTCAACAGATCCGTATGTCTGGCGTCAGGGCAACAATATGCCGAAAAAGCTCAAGGCATTCGTCTTCACTGTTGCTGTGCTTGTCATCTTGGCGGGAGCCTATGTGGCTTTCCGATCCCGGGGCACGGAACAGGGAAGCTTTGTGACGGCGCCGGCCTATCGCGGCGACATCACCACCATCATCGCGGCCAGCGGCTCGATTGAGCCGATCCGACTCGTCAGCGTCGGCGCACAGGTGTCCGGACGGGTGGTGGGCCTTCATGTCCAGCTCGGGCAGCAGGTGACGGAAGGGCAGCGCATCGCCGAGATCGACTCGATGCCTCAGATGAACGCCGTGCAGCGCAATCAAGCGGCCTTGAATGCCCTCCAGGCGCAACGCGAGCGCGCGAAGGTGGTTCTCAAGCAGACCGAGTCGGCCTTTCGCCGCCAGGGCGACATCGTGGCTGGAAAGGCCGGGACCCGTCAGGACTACGAGGCGGCCGAAGCGGCCTACGGGATCGCCCAGACCGACATCGCCGCCCTCGACGCGCAGATCGAGGGGGCGACGGTCAACGTCCGGAACGCACGCACCGAACTTACCTACACGCAGATCACCGCGCCGATCGGCGGTACCGTCGTGGCGATCGTCACGAAGCAGGGACAGACGGTGATCTCGTCCCAGATCGCGCCGACGATCGTCCGCCTCGCCGATCTCGGTACCATGTCGGTCAAGGCCAGGGTCTCGGAGGCCGATATCGGACGTCTCAAGCCGGGCATGTCCGTTCTCCTCAGTACCCTGGCGCAGCCCAACCGGCGCTACGAAACGACCTTGAAGACGATCGATCCGGCGCCCGATCAGATCGCGATCGAGGCGAATGCCTCCACGCAGGCGGGCGGCGCCAACGCGTCCAGCACGGAGAACCCGGCGGTCTACTTCAATGCAAGGTTCGAGATCGCGAACGCGGATGGGGCGCTCAAGCCGCTGATGACTGCCCTCGTGAGCTTCATCCTGGAGGAGGCCAAGGATGCGGTCCTGGTCCCTGCCGCCGCCGTCGAGCGGACCGGTCCGCGCCAGGGCCGCTTGCGGATCCTGGGTCAGGACGGCCGGCCGGAGGAGCGCAGCGTTCGGACCGGCTTGAGCAACGGGGCACAGCTTCAGGTCCTCGAGGGGGTCGCCCCCGGGGAGGTGGTGATCATCGCCGACCCGCGGGACGGTGCCAGTTTCGCCAATTCCCGGAAGCGCTCGTAATGGAACGGCGCGAGGCTCCGCAGACGCCGTGCGTCGGGGGCACGGCCCCCGACGCCGAGGCGCCGGTCCTGCTGGTCCTGGAGAACGTGCACCGGACTTACCGGATGGGCGACCAGATCGTGGCGGCGCTCGACGGGATCGACCTGCGGATCCGGGCCGGGGAATTCGTGGCCATCATCGGGCAGTCGGGCTCCGGCAAGTCGACCCTGCTGAACCTCCTCGGCTGCCTCGATCGACCGAGCGAGGGCCGCTACTGCATCGACGGGCGCGATACCGCCGGGGTCGATCCCGACGCGATGGCAGCGCTGCGCCGGCACACCTTCGGCTTCGTCTTTCAGAGCCACAATCTGCTGCCGCGACTCCCGGCTTGGGCCAACGTCGCCCTTCCGGCGATCTACGCCGGGGAAGCCGCTGCCTCGCGCAAACGGCGGGCTGCCACCCTGCTCGTCCGGCTCGGCCTCGGGGAACGCCTCGATCATCGTCCAACCCAGCTCTCCGGCGGACAGCAGCAGCGCGTCGGCATCGCCCGGGCGCTCATGAATGGTGGGCGGATCATCCTGGCGGACGAGCCGACCGGATCGCTCGACAGCCGCACGAGCGCGGAGCTTCTCACCCTGTTCCGGACCTTGTGCGACGAGGGCCACACGGTGGTGATCGTGACGCATGATCCCCAGGTGGCCGCGACGGCCGACCGGGTCATCGAGATCGCCGACGGGCGCATCCGCACGGATCGCACGCAGCGGATGGGTCAGGGGACCCGCCCGCCCCTCCAGCCGATCCCGGACGGATCGCGCCGCTGGGCCAATCAGATTCCGGAGGCGGTCAAGAGCGCGATCGGCACCCTCCTCGCGCATCGTCTGCGCAACGTCCTCACCATGCTGGGGATCGTGATCGGGATCGCCGCGGTCATCCTTGCCGTGGCGATCGGCCAGGGCTCGGAGCAAGAGGTGCTGGAAAAGATGAAGGGCCTCGGGAGCAACAGGACCGAAGTCTTGTCTCGATCCTACTACAGTTCCGGCCTGGGAAGTCAGAGGGGATCCCTGTCCCAGGCGGACCTCGACCGATTTTCGGCCTTCTCCTTCGTGACGGGGGCAACGCCCAGTGAGGAGAAGCCGAGCGTTCTTCGCCATCAGAACATGGTCATGTCTGGGACGGTGTACGGTGTCGAGCCGGCCTTCTTTCGCATTCACGATTTTCCGATCGTCTTGGGGCGAAACTTTACGGAAGGCGGCGCGCGAAGTTCAGGCGTCGAGATCATCATCGATGCGTCGATACGTGCGTCGCTGTTCGCACCGGGTGAAGATCCGCTCGGCGCCCTCATCCTGGTTGGGATGGTTCCGGCGCGCGTCGTCGGCATCGCGCAGATCGATGGTTCGTCCCGCTTCGGGCGTCGGCCATTCGCCGCCATCCTCAACAAGACCTTCAGCTATCGCATCTCGGGCCACGCGTACTTCGGACATCTGACGCTCCAGATCGCCGAGACCGTGGACCGCGACGTGGCCCTGGCCGCCATCTTCAAGTCGTTGCGCGCCTGGCACGGCGCTCAGGATTTCATCTTGTTCGACGCCGAAGCCCAGCGGGAGGCCATGCTGAAAGCCAAGGTCATCCTCGGGTTGGTGACCGTCTCCATCGCTGGAATCGCCCTGGTAATCGCCACCGTCGGCGTGATGAACATGATGCTCGTCGCGGTGACCGAACGAACCCGTGAGATCGGTCTGCTGATGGCGCTGGGCGCACGGCGTTCGGACGTGATGCTGCAGTTCTTCATCGAGGCCTCCACCCTGTGTGTCGTGGGCGGGGCCCTTGGAACCGGCCTGGCCCTCGCGCTCGGAGAAGTGGCGCAGGTCGTCACGCTGCCCTTCACCCTGGCCTTCGGCTGGCGCTCGGCGGTGGCCGCGTTCCTCTGTGCCAGCCTCGCCGGCCTGGGGGCGGGCGTCGTGCCGGCGCGGCGGGCCGCTCAGGTCGATCCGGTCGAGGCGCTGACACGATGACACCACCCGCCACCGGCCCGATGCCGTTTCTGGCGATGGCCGCCCTCCTGACGGCCGCCCTGCTAATGGCGGGCGGGTGCGTGGTGGGTCCTGACTTCGTGCCGCCCGTCCCGCCGGATGTTTCCCGGTACGGCGAGCGAGCCGATCCGACGCATCTGGTCGCCCCCGGGGTCGGGGGAACGCAGGTTCTGATCGCGGGAGCCAACCTGCCCGACGCGTGGTGGCACCTGTTCCGCTCCCGTCGTCTCGATGCCCTGGTGCGCGAAGGCCTCTCGGCGAACCCCACCGTCGAGCAGGCCGAGGCCGCCCTCCGCCAAGCCCAGACCCTGACCCAGTCCGTGCGGGCGGACATGCTGCCGAACCTCTCCGTCGGTGCCACGCGCGCCGGCGGTGGCGGCCTGGGACAGGCCGGCCCCGTCTCGTACGGGCTGTACGGTGCCAGCGTCACGGCCGGTTACACGCCCGACCTGTTCGGTGGGATTCGCCGCGCCGTCGAAGCCCAGGCGGCCCTGGAGGTGGTGGCGAGCGAGCAGCTGCGCGCGGCGACGCTCGCGCTCACGGGCAACATCGTCACCGCGGCGATCCAGGAAGCGACCGTGTCGGAGCAGATCGCCCTCTCCGAGGTGATCCTGCGCCAGTACCGAGATCAACTCGCGCTCGTGAAGGTCCGTTACGACGCGGGGGCCGAGCCCATCGCCAACGTCCTGAGCCAGGAGAGCTTGATCCGTTCCCAGGAGGTGACGATCATCGCCAGCCGGGCCGCGCGGATCCAGACGCGGCACCGACTCGCCGTGCTCCTGGGGCGACTGCCCAGCGCGTACGAACGCCCGAGCTTTCGCCTTCGCGAGCTGACGCTGCCCCGGCGCCTTCCGATCAGCCTGCCGTCCAGCCTGCTGGAGCAGCGTCCGGACATCCGCGCGGCCGAAGCTCAGTTGCACGCCGCCTCGGCCGGCATCGGTGTGGCGACCGCGAACCGGCTGCCCAACATCACCCTGAGCGCCAACCTGGCTGCAAGCGCCGCGACCCTCGCAAGCCTGGCGGCATCGAGCGCCTGGGGGGGCGGGCTCGGGCTGGCGCAGCCGCTCTTCGACGGAGGAGCCCTGGCGGCCCGACAGGCGGCGGCTTCGGAGGGCTACGCGATCGCCCTGGCGACCTACCGCATGACGGTCTTGAACGCGTTCCAGAACACCGCCGATGTGCTGACGGCGCTCGAGGCGGACGCGAAGATTCTGACCGGCGCCATGCAGGCGGAAACTCTCGCTCAGGAAGCGCTCACGGCGTCCCAAGTTCAGTACAAGGCTGGGTCCCTCGCCTATTCGGGCCTTCTTCTGAGCCAGGTCCGCTACGCCTCGGCAACGCTCACCCGTCTCGCGGCTCAGAGCCAACGCCTCATTGACACGGTCGCGCTTCAGCAGGCCCTGGGCCGGAACCGGTTCCAGCCGGACATCGACTGATCGCGATCCGGTCTGAAGTCCAAGGCGGAAGGCCACGGCGCCAGTCTACAGCGATCCTGTCGATCGACCTGCACCGTGGCCCTCTCGACGACGATCCCGCCTGCCCGGCCCCGGGGCGCTGCGCCGGCGGTCGCTGGCTCTGCCCCCGGGACCTGGATCGGTTCACCCTGCCGGGCTGTGTCGTCTCTCCGGGATGGCACTTCCGGGGTCTGAGTCCCGATCCGGTCCGCATCGATGGAGCCCCGTGGACCTAGCCCGCGCCCGTCCGGTCCTTCGGAGCTCAGGTCGCGGTCCTGAGACCGGCATAGCGACCGACCGAGGCGTGGCCGCCCCTGAAGCCGGTCGCCGGACCTGCCGATCCGGGCATCGGGGTCGCGCGTGGCGGGGATCCACGCTCCCTCCCGGCCGATGCCGATGCGAGGAGTGCCTGCCGGAGAGACATGACTTCGCTCCGCAGGCGCGCGTTCTCGCGCTCGACGTCCCCCAGGCGCGTGACACCGGCCGGCGACAGGCCACCGAAGCGTCGGCGCCAGCGGTAGAACGTGCCGATGGAGACGTGGGCGGTCGCGCAGATGGTCGCGATGGCGGTTCCGCTGGCCGCCTCCTGCAGCAGGAAAGCGATCTCTTGATCGGTATGTTGGGATCGACGCATGCGCCTCAGCCAATCGAGCGAGTCTCCGAGGACGCGGCCCAGCAAGAAACGCACCGTCGACCGATGGGTGCGGAAAGACCTGTCGCCCGGTCCAGAATGCAATTTTTGACGTTCGACCTGCGCGAGCGCACGCGTCGTGGGCGGAACGCCGTGGTTTTACGCAAGCCGCCGCCGCTCTGCAGCCTATTTGGCCTTCCTCCCCGAGCGCTCAACTCGGACAATTCGCCGGTCACGGAACGAGGCGAGAGCGATGGTCGAATTCACGAGACGCAGCTTCCTGGGAACGGCGGCGACCCTGTCCGCTCCGGCCATCATCCGCCCGGCCTGGGCCGCCGACACCGTCAAGCTCGGCTGCCTGTTCTCGTCCTCGGGCACCATGGCGAATATCGAGGGTCGCCTGAACCACGTGGTGCGGATGGCCGCCGACGGCATCAACGCGAAGGGCGGCGTCAACGGGCGTCGCCTCGAGGTGGTGACTTCGGACCCCGCCTCCGACTGGCCGCTCTACGCGCAGATCGGTCGACAGATGCTGCAGCAGGAGAAGGTCGCTGCCCTGTTCGGCTGCTGGACCTCCGTCTCACGCAAGTCCGTGCTGCCGGTGGTCGAGCAGAATGACGGGCTGCTGTTCTATCCGCTCCACTTCGAGGGCGACGAGAACTCGAAGAACATCGTCTACGTGAATTCGCCCCCGGCGAGCTCGGTGCTGCCGGCGGTCGATTACCTCATGGGTGCGGAGGGCGTCGGGGCTAAGCGGTTCTTCATGATCGGCTCGGACTACGTCTGGCCGCGGACCATCAACAAGCAGCTCAAGGCCTACTGGATGTCCAAGGGCGTGCCCGAGACCGCGTGGCGCGAGGAATACGTGCCGCTGGGCTTCTCCAACTTCCAGACCCTGGTGAACCAGATCCGCAGCTTCGCCGCGCAGCCCGGTGGACAGCCTATCGTAGTACTCACCGTGGTCGGCTCCTCGATTCCCGATTTCCTGCGGGAATTCGCCAATCAGGGCATCCGCGCCACCGACGTCCCGATCCTTGGCCTCGACATGGTGGAGGCGGATCTCGAGGGCCTCGACACCGCCCCCCTCGTCGGCCACCTCAACTGCTGGGCCTATCTCCAGGCCGCCAAGGCCGAGGCGAACACAACCTTCTTGTCCGAGTGGGCGGCCTACGTGAAGGCCAAGGGCGTCCCCTTCAGTGCCGACACGGTCATCGACCCCATGGTGTCGGCCTATGACAGCGTCCAGCTCTGGGCGCTCGCCGCCGCCAAGGCCGGCAGCTTCGACGTACCGGAGGTCCGCAAGGCTTTCCCCGGCCTCAGCTTCGCCGACCCGTCCGGTTACACGCTGACCATGGGGAGCGAGAACAACTACGTCGCCCGGGGCGTCTTCATCGGCTCGGTCAACGAGAAGCAGGGCTTCGACATCCTCTGGCAATCGCCCGATGCTCCCAAGCCCGTGCCGTTCAGCCCGTATGGTTGAGGGCCCGGGACGGTTCGGTTTCGTCGCTCTCCTGCTATGGGCTTCGAGCCTGGTGATGCCGCCGGCCCTGGCGGCCGAAGCGGCGCTCGATCGCGGCGCCCTCGCCACGGCGCTCTGCGGAGACGGCGCGGCGCAGGCCAAGGCGGTGGAGGGAGTCCTGCGCAATTCTGCGGAGGCGACATCCGGTGACCTCGCCTGGGCCGGCACGATCCTGCGCGCCCTCCTCGATCGGCGCCTGGCATGCCTCGGTGAGTCTGCCCTGGTCCTCGACCGAGCCGGTGCCGCCGATGGTCGCGACGCGGCCACCGGCACGGCGCGCCCGGTCACGGGCGGGCGCTCGCCGGTGCTCGGCCTGCGCCAGCGCGCCCTCGTCGAGACCGCCTCCGGAGCGGCGTCGCTGCTGACCGGGGCGGATGTCGAGCTGCGCCGGGCCGGACTTGCCGCCCTGGAGCGCCGGATCGCCACCGTTCCGGAAGCCCTCCTCCTGCGCGCCGCCTCCGCCGAGAGCGATCCGGGCCTCAGGGCCGGCCTCGCAGCGATCGCGCAATCGGCCGCCCTGTCCTCCGTCGATCCGGTGCGCCGCCTCGCGGCGATCCGGGCCGTGTCGGAGGCGCCCTCGGGCGCGGCGTTCTCGCGGCTCTCCGCTCTCAAGGCCGACGCGGCCTACGGCAGCGATCCCGCCTTCCGCAGCGCCCTCGACGCCGCCCTGGCCCGCGTCGAGCGGGCCGTGTCGATCGGGAACGGTCTCGCCGTGCTCTACAACGGCCTGAGCTTTGCCAGCATCCTGTTCATGGCGGCGGCCGGCCTCGCGATCATCTTCGGGCTGATGGGCGTCATCAACCTCGCCCAGGGCGAATTCATCATGATCGGCGCCTACGCGACCTACGGCGTACAGGAAGCCGTCCGGCGCCTCGCGCCGGGCTGGCTCGACGCGTACCTGCTGGCCGCGATCCCGGTGGCGTTCCTGGCCTCGGCGCTGGTCGGCATCGCCATCGAGGCCCTGATCCTGCGCCATCTCTATCGACGACCGCTGATGAGCCTGCTCGCCACCTGGGCGGTGAGCTTGTTCCTCATCAACGGGGTACGGGTCGCGGTGGGGTCGCAGAACCTGCAATTCGCGATGCCGCCCTACGTCAGCGGTGGCGTCCCGCTCTATGCCGACTTCGTGGTCACCTGGAATCGCCTGTTCGCCATCGCCTTCGCGGCCGTGACCCTGGTGCTGACCCTCGTCATCCTGAAGCGGACGCCGCTGGGCCTCGCCATCCGCGCGGTGACGCAGAACCGCGACATGGCCGCCTGCCTCGGCATTCGCACCCGGCGGGTCGACCGGCTCGCCTTCGGCTTTGGCTCGGGGCTGGCCGGCCTCGCCGGGGTGGCCCTTTGCCCGATCTACAGCGTGAATCCCGGGATGGGCGCGAACTTCGTCATCGACAGCTTCATGGTGGTGGTGCTCGGCGGCGTCGGCACCGTGGTGGGCACCCTCGTGGCGGCGCTCGGCATCGGGGGCGCCAACGTCCTGATCGAGCCGTTCTACGGGGCCGTGGCCGCCAAGGTCATCGTGCTCGCCGGCATTATCCTGTTCCTGCAGCGCCGCCCCGAGGGCCTGTTCGCCATGCGACGCCGGCGATGAGCGGCGCTCTCGACCTGTCGCCCGGCATCCCGGCGGCCCGACGGCGCGGCCCGATCCTCGGGGGCGACCCGCTCCTGGCGGGCCTCGTCGGGCTCGTCCTGGCGGCGGCCCTCGGCCTCGTGCTGCTCCCACCCGCCCCCTACCTCGTCAACACGGTCGGGCAACTCGCGGCCTTCGCGATCCTCGCGGTCTCCCTCGACCTCGTCTGGGGCTATCTCGGTATCCTCAGCCTCGGGCACGGATTGTTCTTCGCTATCGGCGGCTACGTCTGCGCGATGCACCTTCTCGCCCATGCCTACGCGGTCACCGGCACGGCCCCGGACCTGATGCAGTTCATGGGCTGGAAGAGCCTGCCGGTCTACTGGGCCGGCCTGACCAGTGCGCCCTACGCCCTGGCCCTGGCGCTGGGCCTGGCGGCGGCCGTCGCCTTCGTGTTCGGTCTCGCTTCGTTCCGCTCTCGGGTGAACGGCGTCTACTTCTCGATCATCAGCCAGGCCCTGGTCTACGTCGCCATGCTGCTGATGTTTCGCAACGATACGGGTCTGGGCGGCAACAACGGCATGACGGGGTTCTCGCTGCTGTTTGGCTGGCCCATGGGCGCCCCCGGAGTCGTCACCGGTCTCGCCGTGGCGACGCTCCTGTCCCTCGCGGCCGTGCTGGTCGGTGCGCGGGCCCTGGTGGCGAGCCCCCTCGGGCGACGCATGCTGGCCTGCCGGGACGACGAGGCGCGGCTGCGCACCCTCGGCTACGGCACCACGCGCCTCAAGCTTGGAATCTGGTGCCTCTCGGCCGCCATCGCGGCGCTGGCGGGTCTCCTCTACGTGCCCCAGGTCGGCATCATCAATCCACGGGTGCTCAGCCCCGACCTGTCCATCGAGATCGCGGTCTGGGTCGCCATCGGTGGTATGGGCCGGCTCGGCGGCGCCGTGATCGGCGCGATCGCGGTCAACGCCCTCAAGTTCTGGCTCAGCGCGGCGATGCCGGAAGCCTGGCCCTTCATCCTCTCGGGCCTCGTCCTCGTGGTGGTCCTCGGGTTGCCCAACGGTCTCCTCGACCTCGCCACGCTCCGGCTGAAGCCGAACTGGCTCCAGCGCGCGGGACCGCAGCCGTGAGCGCCCTCGTCATCGACAGCCTCGAGGTCGTGTTCGGTGCCTTCCGGGCCCTGGACAGCCTCTCTCTCGCGGTCGATCCGGGTGAGGTCCGCGCGGTGATCGGTCCCAATGGGGCCGGTAAGACCACGCTGCTCGATGCGATCACGGGGATTGCCCGACCGAGATCCGGGCGCATCCTCCTTGGGGATGGGCGCGACCTGACCCAGGCTTCGGAGGCCGAGATCGCCCGGGCGGGGGTACGCCGCAAATTCCAGAAGCCGAGCGTCTTTCCGGCCCTGACGGTGCGCGAGAATCTCGGCCTCGGCTGTGGCCCGGATTGTCCGGCGCGGGAGCGGCCGGTCCGCCTGGCGCGGGCCCTGGCGGAAACCGGCCTCGAAGCGCGCGCCAGCGTGCCGGCCGGCGCTCTCGCCCACGGCGAGAAGCAATGGCTCGAGATCGGAATGGTGCTGGCGTCCGAGCCCCGGGTCCTCCTCCTCGACGAGCCGGTGGCGGGCCTGTCCGACGACGAGACCGCGCGTACCGCCGAACTCATCGGCGCCCTGCGCCGGCCCGACCGGGCCATCCTGGTAATCGAGCACGATATGGCCTTCGTCGAGGCGGTGGCCGACCGGGTCACGGTGCTGCACGAGGGCCGGACCCTGTTCGAAGGCGCGATGGCGGGAGCCCGCGCCGATGCCCGCGTGATCGACGTGTTCCTCGGTCGATGACGCGCGCCCCCATGCCAGCGCCCGCACATCCGGCCAGCCTGACGGTGACGGGGCTCGACCAGCACTACGGCAGCGCCCAGGTGCTCCGGAACGTCGGCTTCAGCGTCGCGCCCGGCACCTGCCTCGCGGTGCTCGGACGCAACGGCGCCGGCAAGACCACCCTGCTGCGCTGCCTCACCGGCCTGATTCCGGTGACGCGGGGGACGGTCACCCTCGATGACGTGGACTTCACGCGTCAGCCTTGCGACAGGCGGGCCCGTTCCGGGCTCGCCCTCGTGCCGCAGGGCCGCGAGATCTTCGCCGACCTCAGCGTCGCGGAGAACCTCCGGGTCGCGGCCCGGGCGCACGGGCTGGACCGGAGTGGCGCCGTCGACGAGGCCGTCTCGCTGTTCCCGGCCCTACGCGACCTCTGGCACCGCCCGGGCGGCAATCTCTCCGGCGGCCAACAGCAGCAACTCGCCATGGCCCGGGCCCTGGCGACGCGGCCCCGTGTCCTGCTCCTCGACGAACCGACCGAGGGCATCCAGCCCTCGATCGTCTCCGCCATCGAGGGCGTGATCGCCGGGCTCCAGGGCCGCGTCACCGTCGTCCTGGTGGAGCAGTACCTCGCCTTCGCGATCCGGCTCGCGGACGCCTTCGTCGTTCTCTCGCGCGGCGCCGTGGTGGAACAGGGCCTGCGCCAGGACCTGAACCACGACGCCGTTTCCCGGCACATCGCCGTCTGACCCGCCCGACCCAGGAGCCCGCATGTCGACGCATCACGAGATCCCCGCGACCCCCGAGAGCATGGTGCTGGGCTACTTCGACGCCACCCTGCCCCCCGTGCTGGAGGTGGCCTCAGGCGACACCGTGACCCTGCACTCGTTCCCGGCCGGCGGACGGGAATCCCTCCACCCCGATCCCGCCCGCGTCCCCGCGGATTATCGGTTCGCCCTGGACACCCTGGCGCAGGGGCCCGGCCCCCACTTCGTCACCGGACCCGTCCACGTGCGCGGTGCCGAACCCGGCGACGTGCTCCAGGTCGACATCCTGGACCTGAAGTTCCGCATGGACTGGGGCTTCGTCGCGATCCTGCCGCTCCTCGGCACCCTGCCGGACGAGTTCACCGATTACGAGACCATCCACCCCGACATCGACGTCACGCGCGGCGTCGCCGTGCTGCCCTGGGGCACGGAACTGCCCCTCGATCCGTTCTTCGGCATCATGGGCACGGCGCCCCCGGCCGCCTGGGGCCGGGTCGGAACCCCGGTCCCCCGCGGCTTCGGCGGGAACATGGACAACAAGGAGCTCAGGGTCGGCACCACCCTCTACCTGCCGGTCTACAATCCGGGCGCCGGCTTCTACGCAGGCGACGGACACGGCGTGCAGGGGGACGGCGAGGTCTGCATCACGGCCCTCGAGACGGGCCTCACCGGCACGTTCCGCCTCACCGTGCGCAAGGATCTCGGCTACGCGTGGCCCTTCGCCGAGACGCCCACGGACCTGATGTCGATCGGCCTGCACGAGAGCCTGGACGAGGCGATGCGCCAGGCCGTGCGCGAGATGGTGCGTCACGTCTGCGACCGCACGAACCTCACCCGCAACCAGGCCTACATGCTGTGCTCCCTCGCCGGGAACCTGCGGATCACCCAGACGGTGGACGGCAACAAGGGCGTGCACATGCTGATGCCGAAGAAGGCTCTGATGTCGAAGCGTGCCCTCTGATCCCGAAGGGCGCTCGCGGCTCGCGCGGGCACCCGGGCTGCGAAGGCCGGCCTCCTGAGGCCGGGCTCACGCCGGGGCGTTGAGCCGTCGCGAACCCAGCCGCCAGGGCCGGATGGACGAGGCTGTTCGCGGACATCCTCTCGGGGAGGCCGGGTTTGGTGCGTGCAACGGCCGGCCTCGCGGCTTACTGAAGTCTGACCCATCCAAGCCGCCAGGGAATCTCAGCCGCATGGTCATGAGACGAGTCGTCAAGCTCACCGCGTTCGGCGCGCCGCAGGTCCTTTCGATCGTCCGGGAGGCGCTTGCCCCGCTCGCGCCCGGTGAGGTGCGGGTTCGCCAGACCGCCATCGGTTTCAATTTCATCGACATCTACCAGCGCAAGGGGGTCTATCCCCTCCCCCTGCCGACCGGCCTCGGCTTCGAGGCGGCCGGCGTCGTCGACGCAGTCGGGTCGGAGGTCGCGGGCATCCGGGTCGGCGACCGGGTCGCCTACATGAATGCCGGGGTCGGCGCCTACGCGGACCTGCGCAACGTGCCCGCTGACAAGCTCGTCACCTTGCCCGAGACGATCACCGACGCGGCTGCGGCCACCCTCCTGTTCAAGGGCATGACCGCCCAGTACCTCCTGCGCCGGACATACCCGGTCCAGGCGGGGGATCTCCTGCTCGTCCATTCGGCCGCCGGCGGCGTCGGGCAGATCCTGACCCGCTGGGCGACGGCGCTCGGGGCGGAGGTGATCGGAACCACCGGCTCGCCGCACAAGCACGAAGCCGCGCGCGCCGCCGGATGCGTCGCGGTGGTCGACCTGAACGACCCGGACTGGCCGGAGGCGTTCCTGACGGCGAGCGGCGGTCGCAAGGCCCGCGTCGTCTACGATGCGGTCGGCAAGGACACCCTGATCCGATCCCTCGACTGCGCCGCGCCCTTCGGGCTCGTCGTCTGCTACGGCGCGTCGTCCGGCAAGGCTCCGGCGGTGGATCCCGAATTGCTCAACAAGAAGGGCTGCCTCTTCCTCACCCGCCCCTCCGTCTTCCCGCACAACGCCAATCCGGCAACGTTCCGGGCCAATGCGGCCGACCTCTTCGATGCCATCGCCCGGGGGCACGTGACCGTCGACATCGGCGGCCGCTTCGCGCTCGACGCGATCGTGGAGGTCCACCGCGCGGCGGAGGAGCGTCGCTGCAGCGGAGCACTCCTCATCACACCGTAGACGATCGGTCACCGGGCCGGTGTTGCATCCATAATTCGGTTGGCCCGAGGTTTGCTGGAGCCCTGTCACAGACACGGAGGGTTCATGACGGCTTCCTCGGTCCAACTCAGCCTGGACAGTATTCGTAAGTCCTTTCCCGGCAAGGGCGGATCGGTGCCGGTTCTCGACGGACTGAGCTTCGACATCTTCGAACGCGACTTCGTCAGCATCATCGGGCCCAGCGGCTGCGGCAAGACGACGGTCTTCAACGTGATTGCCGGGCTGCTCGAACCCGACAGCGGGACGATGAGGTTCCGCGGCGAGGTGGTGTCCGGACTCCAGGGCCGGGTCGGCTACATGATGCAGAAGGACCTGCTCTTCCCCTGGCGGACGGTTCTGCAGAACGTGATGCTCGGCCTGGAGATGAAGGGCGTCGACCGGGCCCAGGCCCTCGACACGGCGCGAGAATACCTCTCGACCTTTGGGCTGTCGGGCTTCGAGAACGCCTATCCGAAGATGCTCTCCGGCGGCATGCGCCAGCGGACCGCCCTGATCCGGACCCTGATCATGGATCCCGACATCCTGCTGCTGGATGAGCCTTTCTCCGCCCTCGACTACCAGACGAGGCTCTACCTCGAGGGGGTTCTGCTGGACGCGGTCGAGACCTTCCACAAGACCGTCGTCCTGGTGACGCACGATATCGACGAGGCCGTGGCCCTGTCCAAGCGCGTGGTCGTTCTCGGCAACCGTCCCACGACCGTGAAGTCCGTCCACGAGATCGGGCTCGATGCGCGATCGCCGATCGGCGCACGGAGCGATCCGCGCTTCTCGGACTACTTCCAGACCCTCTGTGGCGAACTCGAGATCCAGACCCGTCAGAGGGCTGCCTGATGGCGACGCAGACGCTGAAGTCCTCCCCGACCTTGAAGCCCGCGACGGCGACGCGTCCGGCCCGCGCGACGTCAGCGCGGACCCGTCCAGGTCCGGGATCCCTCGCGCGGGCTGCGGACACGACCCTGGGGCGCGCCGTCATCCAACTTCTGGCCGTCGCGGCGTTCTTCCTGGCCTGGGAGGTCGCGGTCCGGGCCGGCTGGCTGACGGAATTCCTGGTCGGCGCCCCATCGGGCATCGGGCGGGTCTTCCTCGCTTCCCTGCTCGACGGGTCCTTGCCCGTCGACACCTGGTACACCGTGATCGAGGCGATCATCGGGTTCCTGATCGGCACCCTCCTGGGCTCGGTGGCCGGTCTCGGCCTGTGGTACTCGGCCTTCGTCGCCCGGCTCGTCGAGCCCTTCATCGTGGCGATCAACTCGGTGCCGAAGATCGCCCTGGCCCCGATCGTGATCCTGTGGTTCGGCACCGGATTCGTCTCGAAGGTGGCGCTCGCGGTCTCCCTCACCGCCCTCGTCGCCCTGATCGCCGCCTATCAGGCCGCGCGCGACGCCGACCCCGACCTGCAGGCGCTGCTGGCCTCGATGGGCGCCTCGAAGAACCGCATCTTCAAGAGCGTGATCGTGCCCTCGACCCTGCCGGCCATCATCGGGATGTTCCGCATCAACATCGGCTTCGCCCTCGTGGGCGCGGTGGTCGGCGAGTTCATTTCATCCCAGCGCGGGCTTGGGCATCTGATCTACGCGGCCTCGAGCCTCTACGACCTCAACACGGTCTGGGTCGGCTTGTTCGTGCTGATGTTCGTGGGCTTCCTGCTCTACCACGTCATCGATTTCGCCGAGCGTCGCATCCTGCCCTGGCGCCAGGTCACCACGGCCGGGCAGGTCCAGGTCTGATCGCACCTCTCGCCCGGTCCGCCCGTGTCTCCGGTCCGTCCTTTCGCGCTGAACCGAGGCCGGGCGGGCGCAGCTGGATTCTGCCTCCATCGAACCTCCCGACCATCTTTCGAAGAAGGGCCCCTCGGATGATCCGCTCCAAGCGTCTGCGTCTCTCGACCACCCTGGCGGCAACCCTCGTGTTCGCCGGTCTCGCGACGCTGCCGGCCCGGGCGGCGGACAAGGTCACGATCTCGCAAGCCTTCCAGTCCATGCTCTACCTGCCGTTCTACGTCGCCATGGATGGTGGCTTCTTCGCGGGCGAAGGCGTCGAGGTCACGAAGGAGACGGCGGGCGCCCCCGCGGTCGCGCTCTCGGCCGTGATCTCGAAGAGCGCGCAATACTCGATCCACGGGCCCGAATGGACCGCGATCGCCGCCTCGAAGGGCGCCCCGGTCAACGTGGTGGCGAACGTGGTCAACGGGGCCGCCGTCTGGATCGCCACCGCGCCCGACGTGACCTTCAACGACGTCAAGGATCTGAAGGGCCAGAAGATCGTCACCGGGCTGATGCCGACCACGAGCACGTCGCTGTTCCTCAAGCTCCTGAAGGAGAGCGGGCTCAAGCCCGAGGACGTCGAGATGACCCAGGTCCAGCTCGGCTCCGAGCCGGGGCCCCTCCTAGCCGGCCAGGCCAAGATCGCCGTGATGTACGAGCCCGGCCTCGACCAGGTCGTGGCCCGGGGCATGAAGGTCGTGCTGGGCTTTCCCGAGCGCTACGGACCTTACGCCTTCTCGGCCGTGAGCGCCCGCAAGGACGTCGATCCCGCCGTCACCCAGAAGGTCGTCACCGGACTGCAGAAGGCGATCCGCTTCATGCACGCCGAGCCCGAGAAGACCGTCGCCATCGCCAAGAAGCAGTTTCCCACCCTCGATCCGGCCGTCGTCGAGGCGGCCGTCAAGCGGATGATGCGGGAGAAGGTCTATCCCGACAGCGTCGACATCACGGCCGAAGCTCTCAAGACAGGCATGGAAACGCAGGTGGCGCTGGGCAACCTCTCGGCCCTGCCCGGTTACGCGACCTTCGTGCGCCGCGACTTCATCGAGAAGAGCCTCGCGGCGAACTGATGGCGTGCATCCCCGGAGGCCGTGCCGCATCGGCGCGGCCTCCGCCCGCCCAACACAATGGACCCCCCGATGCTCAACCACCTCGGTCTCGTCGATGCCCTGCGGGCGTTCCGCGATGGGCGCGCGTCGCCCGGCGCCTACCTGGCGGCCTGCCATGAGGCGGCCCGCACCCGCACCGATCTGGCCGCGTTTACCTTTCTGGCGCCGGAGCTCTCGGTGCCGGAGCTCTCGGCGCAGGGCGGTCCCTGGGGCGGCATCCCCGTCGGGGTCAAGGATATCATCGCCACCGCCGACATGCCGACCACGAACGGCTCGCCGATCTATGCCGATCGGGTGCCCGCCGCAGATGCCTGGATCGTCGCGCGCCTCAAGGCCCTCGGGGCCTCGGTTCTCGGCAAGACGGTCTCCACCGAGTTCGCCTGGCGCCACCCGGGACCGACCCACAATCCCTGGAAGCGGGGCTTCACGCCTGGTGGGTCCTCCAGCGGCTCGGCCGCTGCCGTCGCGGCCGGGATCGTACCCCTCGCCCTCGGGACGCAGACCTTCGGATCGGTGATCCGACCGGCGGCCTATTGCGGCGTCGTCGGCTTCAAGCCGAGCTACGGCGCGATTCCGCGCACCGGCGTGCATCCCCTCGCCCCGTCGCTCGACCACGTCGGCCTGTTCACCCGCTCGGTGCGGGATGCCGCCTTCGCCCTGTCTCACCTGATCGGCCAGGATGACGCGGATCGGCATGGACGCCCGCTGCCGGCCTTCGCCCTGGATCTGGACACGGAGCTCGCCCCGCGCGCCGCCCCGCGCCTGGCCTTGGTTCGGACGACGCTGTGGGATCGGGCCGAGCCGGAACAGCACACGATGCTCGAATCCGCGGCGGCGGCCTTCCGAACGGCCGGAGCGCAGGTGTCTGACCTGACGCTGCCGGTGGCCTTCGAGGGCCTCTGGGATTGCGCCCGCCTCCTCCTCGCTGCCGAGGCCAGCGCCTGCTTCGGGCCCCTTGTGGCCCGGTTCCCGGATCGGACGAGCCAGGTCCTCAAGGACCTCGTCGCGGAGGGGGCGCGGATCCCGGCCGTCGCCTATCTCGGCACCCTGCAGCAGCAGGCCGCGCTCCGGGCGGAACTCGATACCGTGCTCGCGGGCTACGACGCGGTCCTGACCCTGCCCGCCTCCGGGCCTGCCCCGGAAGGCTTGGCCTCGACCGGCGATCCTGCCTTCTGCGTGCTCTGGACCTGCCTCGGCGTTCCGGCCGTCGCCCTCCCGGCCGGAACGCACGGGGGTCTCCCGCTCGGGCTTCAACTCGTTGGGCCCTACCGGACCGATCGCGCGTTGCTCAGCACGGCTCTCTGGTGCGAGACGGCCCTCGCCCGTCCCCTCGCATTCCCCGCCCTCTGAAGGGCCGTCCTCGCGTCACCGGACCACTTTCCCATGCTCTCCCTCCTGTCGCTGCGAAAGCAGATCGATGCCGGATCCCTCACGCCGCGCGCAGCCATCGCACACGCGGAAGCCGCCATCGCCGCGCATGAACCGGTCGTCAGGGCCCTGGTCAGCCGACTGACCGACCCGATCGTGCCGGAGCGGGGGCCCCTCGCCGGCCTCGCCGTCGGCGTGAAGGACATCCTGGACACTGCCGACCTTCCGACGCAGATGGGCTCGCCGATCTATGACGGCTGGCGCCCGCGCGCCGATGCGGCGGTCGTGGCACGCCTCAAGCGCCTCGGTGCCGTTCCCCTCGCCAAGACCACCACCACGGCCTTCGCCTTCCTCGACCCGACCGAGACGCGCAATCCGCGCCATCCCGGCCATACGCCGGGTGGGTCATCGGCGGGCTCCGCCGCCGCGGTGGCCGCCGGGATGCTGCCTCTGGCCCTCGGCACCCAGACCGGAGGCTCGGTGATCCGCCCGGCCGCCTATTGCGGCGTCGTGGGGATGAAACCCTCCTTCGGACTGCTGCCGACGGTGGGGATGAAGTGTTTCTCCTGGACGCTCGACACACTGGGCCTGTTCACCGCCGGCGTCGCGGATGCCGCCCACGCCCTCGCGCTGATGACGGGACGCCCCGGTCTCGACCTCTCCGCCGCCGACCCGGGCACCCCGCGGATCGGCGTCGTGCTGCAGGACTTCTGCGCCCCCGGAGAGCCCGAGGCCCTGGACGCCCTCGCGCGGGTGCGTGCCGCTATAGAGACCGCCGGAGCCCGCGTGCGCGACCTGGTCCTGCCCGCGGTCTTCGCCGAGGCCTTCGGCCTTCACGGCACGATCCAGGATTACGAGGCGGCCCAGTCCCTGGACTGGGAATACGCGACCCATCGCGCGGATCTCGGCCCGCTTCTGGGCGCGCATCTCGACGCCGCGCAAGCGGTCCGCCCCGCCGCCTACGACGCGGCACTGGCGGTGGCGGACCGCGCGCGGCGGCAACTGCCGGACCTCTTCGCCGCGTACGATCTCGACGTGATCCTGACGCTCTCGGCCCCCGGCCCGGCGCCGGAAGGCTATGCCAGCACGGGGGATTCCCGTTTCAACCGGCTCTGGACCCTCATGGGCGTCCCCTGTGTGACCGTGCCGGTGGGAAGTACCGCGGCGGGCCTGCCGCTGGGTGTGCAGGTGATCGCCCGCCTCGGCGACGATGCCCGAGCCATCCAGGCGGCCCATTTCGTCGAAACGCGAATGCGCGGCTAGGTTTCTCGCCAACGGGTTTTCCCGATAGAGTAAGAGTGGGAGTCTTGCGGAATACTTGATTGGCGTCGTTGATCTGCCGAAGCAGGGTAAGTCATTGGAGCTGTGATATTCGCACGATCTTCGCCGAGCCGCCGGCCTTATCGCAGGTCTGCTTAGGTCCCCCTCGCCGCTTCCCGTCCCTTTTCGGAAGGCGGCCAATCGAGACCGGACCAGTCGAATCCCGCTGGATCCGGTCGAGCGCGGACAGGCCGGTGGCGACCCGATTTGGACTTGGCGCCGATGGTCAGATCGCGCCGCCTACGGACGTCCTGCGATCGCTGCGACCCACCAAGGCGGCGATCGGGTCGTTCAAGTGTCGGGGCCGAACGATTTCGTGCACGCCATCGGTGAGGATGCGGGTGCCGATCGCGCCGAAGGCCAGTCCCAACAGAGCCTCCGTGGTACGCGCGAGCCGCGCCTGGATCCGCCGCACCGGTCCCGTCGAGACCAGCAGTGGGTAACCGCGGGCGATGAGGAGCGCGGAAGCGCAGCCGAGCACCTGCAACGGGGTCAGACCGGCACCGTAGAGGAAGGCCGCGACGGAGGCAGAGGCCGCGGCGGCCTTCGGGTTGGAGAAGGTGATGCGCAGGCCGTGCCGCCAATCGGCAAGGGGCGTCTGGCCTGCCCCTGAAACGTGGTTCTCCCGATAGATATGGCTTCGAGCCACCGACGATGCACGACCTTCAAACCTGCGCCGTCGGGTACGTCGTCGTCGAAATCGCACCCGTTAAGGGATCAGGCGCCCGCGCCGCTGGGGCTCGCCACCGGCACATCCGTGGCCTGAGCCTCCTCCCCCTGGAGCGACGGTTAGTGGGGGCGCGCCGTCTGCAGGCCCGGTACGGCTCCGAGGAGATCGCGCGTGTAGGCGTGCTCCGGAGCGCGGAACAGCTCGGCGGTGGGACGCATCTCGACGATGCTGCCGCGATGCATCACGGCGATGCGGTCGCAGATCTTGGCGGCGACGCGCAGGTCGTGGGTGATGAACAGCATCGCGAGGTTCAGGCGTTGCTTGAGGTCTTCCAGGAGATCCAGCACCTGCGCCTGGACCGAGACGTCGAGGGCCGAGACCGCCTCGTCGGCCACCAGCACGTCGGGCTCCATGGCCAGCGCCCGGGCGATGCCGATGCGCTGGCGCTGGCCGCCGGAGAAGGCGTTGGGGTAGCGCTCGGCTGCGCTCGCCGAGAGGCCCACGAGGTCGAGGAGGTCGCGGGCCCGAGCGCGGGCCTCCCGCGCGGGCGTGCCGTGCGCGATCGGTCCGGCGGTGATGATCTGCTCGACGGTGCGGCGCGGGTTCAGGGACGCGAAGGGGTCCTGGAAGATCATCTGGATGCGCTTGCGCTCGGTCCGCAGGGCGCGGGGGGGCAGCGCCGTGTAGTCGAGGCTGCCGAGGCGTACTGTGCCCCGGTCGGGCTCGATCAGCCGGATCGCGAGACGCGCGGTGGTGGACTTGCCCGAGCCGGATTCACCCACGAGGCCGAGGGTCTCCCCGCGGCGGACGTCGAACGCCACCGCCTTGACCGCCGCGACCACGCGCGGCTTGCCGAACAAGCCGGTGCGGGTCTCGTAAGTCTTGGTCAGGCCGATGGCCGAGAGGGCGAGCGGCTCGGCCGCGCGGGAGGCGCGCGCCGGCGGTACCAGGCTCGGCACCGCGGCGAGCAGGGCCTGGGTGTAGGGGTGCTGCGGGTCCTGCAGGACGGCCGCGGCGCTGCCCTGCTCCACCAGCCGGCCGCGCTGGAGCACGGCGACGTGGTCGGCGATGTCGGCCACCACGCCGAAATCGTGGGTGATGAACAGGACGCTCATGCCCCGGCGCTGCTGCAACTCCCGGATCAGCTTGAGGATCTGTGCCTGGGTGGTGACGTCGAGGGCCGTGGTTGGCTCGTCGGCGACGAGGATCGAGGGTTCGAGGGCGAGCGCCATGGCGATCATCGCGCGCTGGCGCTGGCCGCCGGAGAGCTGGTGCGGGTAGGCCCGCACGATCTGGGCCGGGTCGGGCAAGCCGACTTCGGTCGCGAGGGCGATCGCCCGGGCCCTGCGCTCGGCCGGGGTGAGGAGACCGTGTGCCTCGAACATCTCGGCGATCTGGTCGCCGATGCGCATGACCGGGTTGAGCGCCGTCATCGGCTCCTGGAAGACCATGGCGATGCGGCGACCGCGCAAGCCGCGCCAGCCGCGCTCGCCCAGGGTGAGGAGATTCTGGCCCTCGAACAGGATCTCCCCGTCGACCGGCTTCAGTGCCCGGGGCAGGAGGCCGGTGAGCGCGTAGGCGCTCATCGACTTGCCCGAGCCCGACTCGCCGACGACGCAGAGGATCTTGCCCGGCATCAGGTCGAGGGAGAGGTCCTCGACGGCATGGGGCCGGTCCGAGCCCTTCGGCAGCGCCAGGGTGAGATTCCGGATGCGGACGACGGGCTCGGTCATGCTCAGGCTCCCTTGAGGGTAGTGCGCCGGGCGAGCACCGCCGGTCCGGTCTCCGCGAGGTCCCAGTACAGGCCCGCCATCAGCATCAGCGCCTCGCGCGAGGGCGGCCCGAGCAGGTGCTCGTCGGGTCCGTGCTGGAGACAGGCCGGATAGGAATGGGGCACCCACAGGGTGGGCAGCCCGAGGATCTCCGAGAAGGCGTCGTTGGGCAGGGACCCGCCGAGGTTCGGCAGCAGCGCCGGCCGCTTGCCGGTGCTCGCGGCGATCGAATCCAGCGCCCAGGTGACCCACGGGTCCTCGACGGGAAGCCGGGTGGCGCGGAATACCTCGGTCCGGGCGGCGCGGACCGTGACCATGGGATAGCCGTGCGCATCGAGATGGGCGCGCAGCGCCGGCAGGATTCCCTCCCAATCGGTGCCGACGACGAAGCGCAGCTGCAGGGTTGCCTTGGCGGTGGGCGGCACGGCGTTGAGGGGGCCGTCCGGGTCGCCGGTCTTGAAGGCCAGCACCTCGAGGGTGTTCCAGGCAAAGACCCGCTCGGCGGCGCTGAGGCCGGGCTCGCCCCAATCCGTATCGATCGTCGGCGCGGTCGGGTCGGTGCCGACGGTGATGTCGGCGAGCGCCGCGCGCACGGTGTCGGGGATCGCGGGCGGCCGCAGGGCGTCGAGGAGGATCCTGCCGCGTCCGTCGACGAGGGTCGCGATGGCGTTGGCCAGCACCGTGCCGGGATTGCGCAGGAGGCCGCCCCAGTTGCCCGAATGGTGGCTGCCTTCGCGGAGATCCAGCAGCATCTCGAAGGTGTAGCCGCCGCGCGAGCCGAGAAAGACGGTCGGTCGCTCGGCGCTGACCCGTGGTCCGTCCGAGGCGATGAGCACGTCGGCCTTCAGGGCCTCGGCCTCGGCGCGGCAGATCTCGCGCAGGCCCGGCGAGCCGGATTCCTCGCCCATCTCGACCAGAAGCTTGGTGTTGAAGCCGAGGCGTCCGTCCCGCGCCGCCATCACGGCCGCCAGCGCGCCGAGGTTGAGGATGTGCTGGCCCTTGTTGTCGGCGGTGCCGCGCCCGTACCAGCGCTCGCCCTCGATGGTGATGGTCCAGGGGGCGAGCCCGTCGCGCCACTGCTCGGGATAGCCGCGCACGGTGTCGCCGTGCCCGTACATCAGCACCGTGGGTAGGTCGGATCCCTCGTGGCGCTCGGCGATGAGGAAGGGGCCGTGCGTGCCGTCCGGGTTGTCGAGGATGCGGCTGGTGAAGCCGAGCGGCGCGATCAGCGGGACGAGGAACTCGTCGAGATAGGCGCGCAGTTTCGGCAGTTGGCCGGGGGTCTGACTCTCGGTGGGACGGGCGACGGCCTCCTGCAGGACCTGGAGGAAAGCGCCCTCGTCGTAGTGGCGCGCGGCGCGCGCGATCGCATCGTGTCGGGACATGGACTCACTCGATCTCGGTGACGGGTTGGTGGGAGGGGCGCTCAGCGCCGCCCCTCGGGGGCGGTGACGTCGCGGATGCCGTCGCCGAGCAGGTTGATCGCCAGGACGAGGACCAGGAGGGCGACGCCCGGGATGGTGATGACCCAGGGCTGGAAGAACATGTACGGCTTGCCTTCGGCGATCATCAGGCCCCAGGACGGCAGGGGCGGCTGGACGCCGAGGCCGAGGAAGGACAGGGCGGCCTCGAGCAGGATGGCGTGGGCCATCTCCAGGGTCGCCACCACGATGAGCGCGTTGAGGATGTTCGGCAGCACCTCCTGGAACAGGATGCGGGCCGGGGAGAATCCCGTGGCGCGCGCCGCCGCGATGAAATCCTGGTCGCGGATCTGCCGGGTCGCCGCGCGGGTGACCACGGCGAAGCGGTCCCAGAGCAGGAAGCCGAGCACCAGGACCACGACCTTCAGGGAGCCGCCCACCAGGGAGGCCATGGCGAGGGCCACCAGCACCACCGGCATGGCGAGCCGCGTGGTCACGACGTAGCTCACCACCGCGTCGACCCGGCCGCCGAAGTAGCCGGCGCAGATGCCCAGCGTCGTGCCGATCACGCCCGAGATGGCGGCGGCCGCGATCCCAATCAGGAGGGAGATCTGGCTGCCGTAGATCAGGCGGCTGAGGTAGTCGCGCCCGAGCTTGTCGGTACCCAGCACGTGTTCCCAGCTGCCCTTCTGTTGCCAGATCGGCGGGATCAGGCGGCGGGAGACGTCCTGGGCATAGGGATCGTGGGGGGCGATCAGGGGCGCGGCGAGGGCGCAGAGCAGGATGATCCCGAGGATGCCGGCACCGATGAGGAAGCCGCCATGGTGAAGGCCGCGCCGGAGGGCCAGGGCGGTGGGCGAGCGGGCGGCGGGCAGCGAGGCCGCAGCGTCGGTCGGACCGGTCATGGGCGTCTCCGGAAGGCCGGCGCGGAGCGGGGACACGGATGGCTGGAGGGTCATTGGCGCAGCCGGGGATCGAGGGCGGCATTGAGGAGGTCGGCGGCCAGCGTCAGGGCGATGTAGATCATCGCCAGAACCAGCACGATCGCCTGCACCACGGGGAAGTCGTTGCGGGCGATCGACTCCCAGGCGAGCTGGCCCAGCCCCTGGAGCGAGAACACCGCCTCGATCACGATGGAGCCCCCGAGCATGAAGCCGAACTGGACGGCGGCGAGCGCGATCACCGGAATGACGGCGTTGCGCAGGGCGTGCCGGATCAGGATTTTCCGCGGGGGCAGGCCCTTGGCCCGGGCGGTGCGGACATAGTCCGAGGCCAGCACCTCGAGCATGCCGTTGCGGGTGAGCCGCATCACCGCCGGCATGGCGTAGTAGCCCAAAGCGACGGCCGGCAGCACGAAGTGCTTCCAGGTCGTGTTGCCGGAGACCGGCAGCCAGCGCAGGTTCACCGAGAAGATCATGATCAGGGTCAGGCCGAACCAGAAGCTCGGCATCGCCTGGCCCAGCACCGAGACCGAGAGGGCGGCCCGATCGATCCAGGTGTCGCGCTTGACCGCGGCGAGCACCCCGAGGGGGATCGCCACGAAGAGCGCGACTGCCAGCGCCACCACGCCGAGGAACAGGGTGATCGGCAGGCGGGCGGCCAGCAGGTCGATCACACGTTCGCGGAAATAGAACGAATTGCCGAAATCGAGCTGGATCGCGCGCCCCGCCCAGGCGACGAACTGCGCCAGGAGGGGCTGGTTGAGCCCGTACTGGACGCGGATCGCCTCCACTTGCACGGAGGTCGCCTCCGGCCCCGCGATGGCGGTGGCGAGGTCGCCGGAGAGGTGCAGCAGCATGAAACTCGCCACCGACACCGTCACGGCGACCGCGAGGGCCACGAGACTTCGTTGGATCATGAACCTGAGCATGGTCCGGCTCCCTCGCTCGATGTTGGCGGTCGGTTCGGCGTCAGGGACCGGCCGTCACTTCCACTGGGCCGCGTAGAAGCGCGGCAGCTCGTCGGGCTGCGCCGTGAAGGTCAGGTCCGAGGTGAAGGCGTAGTTCGTCGAGTAGGAGAACAGCGGCAGGGCATAGGCCTGGCCCGCGATGCGCGTCAGGGCTTCGGCGTACTTCACCTTCCGCACGGCCGGATCGGTGGCCCCGTCCCCGGCCTGGAGGGCCGCGATGGTCTCGGGATCCTTGGTCAGGTCCTCGTCGCCGCCGCGGAAGTAGACGCCGGTGAAGGCCGAGACGTCGAGCACCGAGAACGAGCCCCAGGTCTGGAAGGCGATCGAGACCTTGCCGCCGCGGATCAGGTCGCGCAGGGCGGCGTAGCGCAGGTAGTTCAGCCGCGCCTTGATGCCCACCGCGCGCAGGTAGCCGATCACCGCCTCCGCGTAGTCGCGCTCGCGGTAGGCTCCGAGGTCGATCTCGAAGCCATTCGGATAGCCGGCCTCCTTCAGGAGCGCCTTGGCCTTGGCCGGGTCGTAGGCGTAGCGCGGAACGCCTTCGTCGGTGCAGCCGAACTGATCGATGAAGCAGGCGGCGTTCATCACCCGGCTGCCGCCGCGCACCAGGTTGTCGACCATGGCCTTGCGGTCGATGGCGTAGGAGATCGCCTGGCGCACGCGCGCGTCCTTGAGGGGCGAGTTGGCGGCCGCGCGTCCAAGGGTGTCGAACTGCAGGAAGCCGACCCGCATGGTCTCGGCGCTGAGCACGGTGACGTTCGGGGCGGCCTTCAGCTGGTCGGCTTGGTCGCTCGGCACCCGCCAGATCCAGTCGATTCCGCCGGTGACGAGTTCGGCCATGCGGCTGTCGGCGTCCGGGATGACGCGGAATTCGAGCTTGCCGATCTTCGCCGAACCGATCGGGCTGCCGGGCCAGTACTTGGCGAAGCGTTCCATTTTCACGCCGCGCCCGTTCTCCACCGCGGTGACGCGGTAGGGGCCGGTGCCCACGGGCGCCTTGGCGAACCCGTCGAGTCCAACTTTCTTAAAGTAGGCCGCGGGGAAGATCGGAGTCGGGCCGGCCAGGTATTCGAGTGCTGCCGGGAACGCCGTCTTCAGGTGGATGCGGACCGTATGCGCATCGACGACCTCGGTCGATTTCATCCAGTCGACGTTCTGCTTCGTCACCGTGCGGGCGTCCGGCGTCAGCACGTAGTTGAAGGTGAAGGCCACGTCCTCGGGGCCGAAGGCGTCGCCGTTGTGGAAGGTCACGCCCTCGCGCAGGGTCAGCTCGAGGGTGACAGGATCGATCCATGTCCAGGCGGTGGCCAGCATCGGCTGGTAGGTGCCGGTCTTCGGATCGCGGTAGATCAGCGTGTCCCAGACGTTGCGGGCCAGGATGACGCCCTCGCGGGCGCTGTTGTGATAGGGGCTGACATTCTCCGGCTCGGTGTCGGAGGCGTAGACCAGGGTGTCGTTGGCCTTGCCGGCGAATGCGGGCGCGCTCGGCGCCAGCATCAGCAGGGTGAGCGCAGCGCGCAGCGCGGAGCCGTGTCGCGCTCCAGTCCCATTCGCCATGATCTGGTTCCTCTCAGCGCTGGCATGAGCCGGCGAAGCCGTGACCGCTCCGTCCTGCCACTTTTTTAGCCCTGCTATGGTGTTGTGCAATTAACATCGCAACAAGTAGAATTTTGCGATTGCTGCCGTGCCGATTCAGCAACGGATAGCGACGGTTTCGCCGACGGAGAGAGGCCATGCAGAGTGCGAGCCTGCGTTACTTCCTAGCCGTCGCCCGCACGGGCTCGATCGCTGCCGCCTCGACACAGCTGAACGTCGCGGCGTCCGCGATCAGCCGGCAGATCGCCAATCTCGAGGCCGAACTCGGCTGTATTCTGTTCGAGCGCCGCCCGCGCGGCATGGTGCCGAGTCCCGCGGGCGAGCTCCTGTCGGCGCACGCACACCAGACCCTGATGCGGGCCGAGCAGGTGGCGGCCGAGATTCAGGAGTTGCAGGGTCTGGCCCGCGGCTTCATCCGGGTCGCGACGTCGGAGGGCTTCGCCCTCGACCTGTTGCCGAACGCCATCGCGGAGTTCCACGCCGTCCATCCGGGCATCCGCTTCGAGGTGCAGATGCTGCCGCCGGCCCAGGTCACGCAGGTGGTGGCGGCGGGCGACGCCGATATCGGCATCACCTTCGCCATGGCGCCATCGAGCCTCGTGTCGGTCGTCTATGACAACGCGGTCGAGATGGTCGCGCTCAGCGCCCCCAATCACCCCCTGGCGCGCCAGCCCGCGATCCAGCTCGCGGACCTGCGGGCCTATCCGGTCGCGGTGCCGACCCTCGATACCACGGCTCGCCGGGTCTTCGACGCGGCCTGCCTGGCGGAAGGGATCACCATCGAGCCGACCCTGACGGCCAACGTGCTATCGGCCCTGCTGCCCTTCGTCCGCCGGACGAAGGGATTGGCGCTGATGTCGGCGCTGACGGTGCAGACTCCGGTGCGTCTCGGCGAACTCGTCTGCATCCCGGTGCGCGCCCGAGCGAGCCTTATGCGCGGCATCCAGGTCCAGGTCATGCGCGACCGCAAACTGCCGCATGCCGTGCAGGCGTTCCTGCGCCAGCTCATCGCTGCGCTGCCGCAGGCGGGGGGCGCAACGATCTGATCAGGCCTGAAGCGGCGGGACCTGACCGGTTGTCCCGCGACCCCGATCCCGCGCACGTCCGGTCTGACCAGCGCCCCATGGGCCGATGTCCGCGGCCTAGCCGCCGAGAGCCTCGGTGCGGCGCCGGCCCGGGTCCGTTTTGCCAGGAGGCCGGGGCGAAGGCTGGCCGTTCTGACCTCCACCCATCCGGGTCCCAGGGCCGGCGGGGGGCGACCGAAACGGGTCGACCCGCGCGGTCACGCGCATCGCGGTCAGGAGGCGCGCGCAGCAGGGACGTTGTCAGCGATACCGATTGGGAAGACCGTCTCGTCCGAGGGTCCTGAGATCGAACTGCTGAAGGTTTCGCGAATAAGTTTATTTCTTGTTCTAATCTTGTGCGGGGCTCGAAAAGTGCCTGGAGTTCTGGGGTGACTCCATCATAGGCGCAACATGAGCAAGGGTTAAATTGCTTTTGTCTTGACGGGTTCGAAGCGTACAGCGTGTGCTTCGCCAGCGCCCGCCGGGCCCTGACACCGAAAGCCCGCATGGCGATCCTCAGCTTCACGAGTTGCGACTACGCCGATGGACAGGCCTTCGAAGCCGACAGGGATCACTACGGCGGTGGCTCGGAGGTCACGTCGCTTGGCACGCCGTTTGCAGCCTCCGTCAGGGGCCTCCGCTTCTCGCACGCCGACCGCTGGAGCCACGCCCGGACAGCGGATCTTCATCGCCCGTCCATTGACTTCGGCGTGAGGCGACGACCAGACCCTGGCCATTCGCGCCAAAGCGGATATTCGGCTGCGACTGTCCGATTGCATGGCAGCAACGGCCACTCGGCTTGCTGCAGAAATCGAGGGATCTGAACCCGCCAGCCCGTTTTCGACACGGGTTGTCGGCCGTCGAAGACCTGGAAGATGGTACGTATCAAAGTGATCCGGCGGAGGGTATCCGTTTCGAGGAAATCCAGCGTCCCGCCCGGATTTCCGTTGCTGAGACCAGGGTGCGACCCCGCCACACGATAGCTTCGATCCGCCGCCCAAGGCGTGAGGGGGGAAGTCGTGTGCCGGCTGACGCCGAGCCAGCGAGACGGGGCGTCTCCCCCTGCTCGTCCCTGTCAGCGTGCCGGGTTGCGTGCCCGAACGATCCACGCCGCGCCGTCGATCATCACCGACCGCGCGCCGGGGCGGTTCGCGAAGGCGGCCCGGACCGCGGTCAAGGCGCGGGCGCGGATGTCGTCGGGCTGATCCGCGAGCGCGCGCGACAAGGGGCCGACCTTGGACGCCATCGCCACCGCGTCGTCGATCGCCGCGTCCCACGTCTCGCCCTCGCCGTATGGGATAGACGCATCGAAGGGCGCGATCGCGATCTCGGTGAAGCCGGCCGCCGATAGGATACGCTCCACCCGACCCCGGTCGCCAAACGAGAAAGGGCCGGGCGCCTCGGCAGCGGGCTGCACGGTCGGCGGGACGATGCCCTTGATCGCGCCCATCGGTAGGCGCACCCAATCGTTCTCGGCCGCCCCGCGCCAGCAGACGAACGCGACCCGCCCGCCCGGCCGGAGCGCGCGGCGCATATGGGAGAACGCCCCGGTCGGATCGTCGAAGAACATCACGCCGAAACGCGAGAACAGGATGTCGAATGCCCCCTGGGGCAGCGCCGCCCTGCCGGCGTCCGCCACCTGGAACAGGGCCGGAATCTCCTGTGGTGCAAGCGTGCGCGCGCGGTCGATCAGCGCTTCGGAGATGTCTACGCCCAGCACTTGGCCCCCCGCGCCGACGCGGGCGGCCAGAGCCAGGCTCGACGCGCCCGCGCCGCAGCCGACATCCAGCACGCGCTCGCCCGGCCCGGGCGCGGCGGCTTCGATCGCGGCCTGGCCGAACACCGCCAGCATGGCGTCGAGCCGTGACTGGTACGCGACCCAGCGCTCCCCGCTTCGGCCATTCCAGTCGGCGATCTGATCGGCATTTCGCTCGGCCATGCCTGATCCTTTTTCAGAGCAAAGGGTACATGTCGAATCTGATAGTGCCCTACAGATCGGCTGCACAAGACAAAAGAAAGTCTAGCGATGCGCGTTCGTCGCGCTAAGGCCGCGGAAAGCCGACATCCCTCCGCGACTTCATCTCGGGTGCAGCCCATCCAATCCAGTCGCACGACGGATCGGTGAGAACGACGCTGTGTAAAACACCATGTCTGTCGAAGAGGCGTCCCTCGTGCACCCGGAACCGTGCAATCACAGGCGCCCTGATTGCACCGCGAGTGTCATCCAGAATGTTCGGATGGTGGCATTGCAGAAGAACGTTTGGCAGTTTCGGCGCACGCCTCGGATCACCTACGCGTCGCGCGCGATCCGCGCCGAGACGAGAAACGCCAAGTCCCAGACGATCGTGCCGGCCGCCGCGCGATGCTCCTCCCGGAGACGATCCGCCAGCGTGTCGAGGCCCAGCGCATCCGCGCTCGTCACGCCGCGCTCGATCATGCGGGGGAGCATGGCTTGGGCCAGCGTCGCCAGGAAGGACGGCTCGCCAGGCTGCAGGAGCACCCCTTCGCTGCGTGCCACCTCGATGCCGTGCCCCGCCGCCCGCATCAGGTCCACCAGGCGCAGCGCCAGCCCCGGATCGCCGCCCTCCGCTGCGACCGTGTCCCACAGCCAATCGTAGAGCCGACGATGCAGCGTCAGCGGGCCGAGCCCGGCGGGCAGTCCGGCACGCCCGTGCTCCTGGAACGCCAGGATCGCCCCGGGCTTCCCGAGAGCGGCGAGACGCGCGAGCGTCGCCGCGGCGGCGGGCAGGTACATCAGGACGCGGCGCCCGACGATGGCATCGAAGCGGCCCAGTTCGGGCAGCGCACCCGCGAGGTCCGCCTGCCGGTACCGGATCGGCGCCGCCTGCAGTCCCGCCTCGGCCGTATGGCCCATCGCCATCGCCTCCGGGCTCCGGTCGATCGCGATGACCTCGCCGTCCGGTCCCACCAAGCGGGCGACGAAGCGGCTCAGGTCCCCGTTCCCGCAGCCGACATCGAGCACGCGCATACCGGGGGCGAGGCCGATCTCGGCGAAGAACCGGGCACTGGGTCCGTTGGCCGGGTTGGGGGCGGCCTGCGCGACGGCAGGCGGCAATGCGAGAGCGGGCGAGGCGACATGGGACATGGCCTCACCGGTAGGATCAAAGCGCTTCTCCGCCAAGTCGCTCGCCCCCGCCCGGCTCTGGCGAGGGCCATCGGCCTCGGACGTGTCGCCGCTCAGAGGGACGCTTTCACAGCTGTGAACCGGGAGGCCCAGCAAGCGCCCTCCGTTGTCGCCGGGTCGCGGCGCGATGGGGTGCGGCCCTCGCGCCGCTTCCCCCTGCCGGCAGGGGCCAGGGGCCCGTCAGTCCGCCACCTTGTAGCGGGCGCAAAGCTTGTTGCCGTCCGGGTCGCGCAGGTAGGCCAGATAGATTCGGCCCATCGGCGTCTGACGCTCGCCCGGCGGGTTTTCGACGGACGTCCCCCCGTGGGTGATCCCCGCCTCGTGCCAAGCCTTTGCCTCGTCCGGGCTGTCCATCGCGAACCCGATCGTGCCCCCGTTGGCGGCGGTCGCCGGATCCCCGTTGATCGGCTTGGTGATGACGAAGCGGCTGCCGCGATGCGCGTAGACCAGGCGCCCGAGGGCATCGGTTTTGCCGGCCTCGCCGCCCATGGCTCCGAACAGCGCGTCGTAGAACGTCTTCGACTTGGCGAGGTCGTTACTGCCGACCACCATATGGCTGAACATGTGGTTCCCTTCCGCGATCATCCGCTCGCTGAGCTACCGCGTCCGGTGCCCCGGCTGCAACCGCGGGCCCTTCCGCGTCTGGGCGGGATGCTGGTGAGAGACGATCCATCAACGCGCCTCTCCGCACCTCTCGGCGCCAGGTGCGCTGAAACCCGTCCTTGCCCACCTGCCACCCGGCTGCCTGCAGCAGCGCCGTGACGCGGCGAGAGCCGGAGCGTCCGTACGCGAATGCAAGGGCGACAATGGCGCGGGTCCACGGATCCTCGTCAGCCGGGACCGTCGACACGTCGCGTTGCGAGCCCCGGTATTGGCCGATGATCCGGCAGGCGTGGTGCACCGAGAGGCCGTACTTCTCTTGCATCCCGTCGACCGCCTGCCGGCGGCGCTCGGGGGCTACAGGTTTCCCGAGGCGGCGCCCGCCAGGACCTGACCCTCCAGGGACAGGTCGGCCACGAGCCGGCGCAATTGCGCGTTCTGACGCTCCGGATCCTTCATGCGGCGCGCTTTGACGATCTGCAGGCCACCGTATTTCATGCCCTCGCCGATCTCCAAGGCTCTGACGACGCGCTGGATCATGGACGGCACGGCGGACGCCATCGTGCAATTCGTTCGACAGGAGTCGACCGCGCGCCAGCGCATCGTGGCTTCGCTGCTTCCAGAGGGGACCTACACCGCCGACCTGCACGGCTTCCCCGTCTGGATCATGCTTCCTGAGGGCTGGACGCGCGCGACGTTCGCCAGTCGGGGACGGCCGGCGGGGCTTGGCGCGATCGGCAGCGACCCCTTCTGCGAGGCAGGGACGCCACTGGAGACGGTGCGCCTCAGCCTGGGTGACCCCTCGACCCGGCAGCAGACCACGCAGGGCTTGGAAGGTGCACGCCCACGCGTTTGAAGGCTCGCCAACCCTTGCCTCGACCGACAACGGAGACAGTCGAGGCGCAGTCTATTGGTTGGTCTTCGGGTGGTTTCCGCGCCAGAACGAAGCGCATAGGTCCCCGAGCGGACGTTAAAGCCGCAGTCGCGAGGAGCCCGCTCTGGCTGGCGGACCCCGGCCTACGGCTCGCGTCCGCCCTCAGGTGCTCCTTGGCCCGACGTGGATCGCGGCGGCCATCGCTTCAGCGCGACCGGTATGGGATCGGGCGCGCGGCCATGCTGGAGAAGACCCCGTCCCGGCGGATCAGCCCGTGCATCAGAGCTGCGCCGAGATGGGCGAGGATGACACCGAATAAGGTATAGGCCAGGAGGGTGTGAAGCGAACGCAGCCACGCATAGAGGTTCGGATCGCGCGGCAGGATCGGCGGAAGCACCACCGCGCCGCCGAGCCCGATGGGGTAACCGGCGGCCGACAGCATCGCCCAGCCGACCAGCGGCAGCCCCAGCATCAAGCCGTAGAGCAGGAGGTGCGAGGCGTGTGCCGCCCGACGCTGCCAGGCCGGGAGGTCCGACGGCAGTTCCGGCGGTGGATGGCGCCAGCGGTTCGAGAGGCGCAGCAGGGCCAGGACGAGGATGCCGAGGCCCAGCGGCCGGTGCAGGGCGACGAGCGCATGATAGTGGGCCACGGAGGTCACCATCGCCACGCCGATCAACAGCATGGCCAGGATCATGACGGCCATCGTCCAGTGCAGGAGTCGGGCCGGCCGGTTGAAGCGTGCGGTGGTGCTCACAGTCCGGCTCCTGAAACGGGTGTGTCGTGGACGGCGCTCGGCCCCTTCGGCTCGCCGGCGCGCCGCGTGAACGAGACCGAGTAGGCGGCCGAGCGGGCGCTAAGCAGCGGATCGTCCGACGCCATGATGCCGGCGGGCAGAACCAGGGGGTCGAAGTTCACGTCGCGGCAATTGCCGTCCGCCTCGGCTTGCGTCTCGGCGATGATGACCGTCCCGACGTCGAGGCTTGGTCTCTCGGCGGGCCAAGGACGCGTCGCGTCCGCTGTCGGATCGCCCGCGTCTCCCAGCGTGACAACGAGGTGCCAGCGCACGGGAGTCTGACGGACCGTGTCGGCGAACGCGTCGAACAGGTAATTCTTGTCCGTGGCCGCAGCCTGAGCCGGGCTCTGCGCCGTAGCGGTCTGCTCCGGGATGAACGCCCATCGGACCGGTGTCCGCGTGCCGTCCTCCGCGACGAACCGGAAGGCATTGAGGCTCCGGAAGGTGTCGTCGGCGAACCCGGAGGTGATCGCCCGCGCCTTGATCTGGGCGGCTGCTTTCGCACTCTCCGGGTGCGCGGCAAAGAAGGCCTTCAGCGCCTCGGGATCGGGCTTGCCCGTGGCCGGGTCGGGCTTGGCGGCGAGAAGCTGTTCGTAGAACGCCTCCGGGGTGCGCACGGGGAAGACCGGGATGTCGTTGTTGCCGGTACGCCATTCCTCGCCGTCGGGAAGCTCGAAGCGCAGCGCGAGGCTGCGCACCGTCGTGGCTGCGTCCGCCGCGTAGGGCTGGCCGCCCGCCAGCGCGATGCGTCCGGTGACCGGCGTGGCCCGGTCGGGGGCGAACAGCGAAGCCCTCGACACGCGCGCGCCTCGGCCGCTGCTCTCGAAGCGTCCGGCGAGGCAGAGCCCCTTGGCGTGGTTGCGCCGGAACCCCGGATGGGAACCGTTGACCGCCTCGAAGCGATCCACGATCCGCGCCTGGGTCAGCATGCCCGGCGAGAGCCAGCCGCCGGCATACGCGAAAGTCCCCGCGGTGCCGGTCACCAGGGCGCCGATCGCGCCGAGACGCAGGAGGACGGCACGCGGACGCAAGTCGGGACCAGCGCCGGTGAGGTCGTTCAGGAGAGACATGGTGGACCTTCAGGGAGACTTTGCGAGCTTTCAGAGAGACTTTGCGATTTTTCAGAGAGACTTGGCGGTGGCGCGTCGAACCGCGTCGGCGAGCGGATGCAGAACGCTGTCGTCGGCCGTACCCACGAGGCTGTAGCCCAGCCCGTCCTGGGCCCAGGCGTAGCCGCTCGAGGTCTCCGTCGTATGGGGACGCATCGGCGCATCGCCTGGCACATGCATGGGCCGCATCAGCATGACGAAGCGCGCGCCGTGCCCGTCATCGTACATCAGCAGCCCGGCCGGTCCCTGCGGTGTTGCCACGAGGCGTCCACCCATCAGGCGATAGCCTGAGCCGCTGAGGTCCGGCACGCCCACCGGCCGCTTCAGCCGGGCCGAGAACCAGCCGGCGAGTTCGTCCCGGTTCGCGGCGGCGAGCTCGACGGGCCGGGTGTGGTCGGGCGCGTAGACGGCGTAGTTCATGCTCGCGGACTGGGCCAGCGCCTCGATGCCGGTCGGCACGGGCGAGACCACCTCGCGCAGGCCCCAGCCTCCCGCTCCCCCGATGAGGAGCAGAAGCCCGGCCGCCATGGCCTGCCAGGCGGGCCGCGCCGGTCGACGGCGCGCCTCGACGATCCGAGCCAGGTTCAAGCGGGCCGGTACGGGTTCGGCTGCGACGGGTGCGAACGCGGCACGCATCTCCTCACGCAGGGCCACCATGCGTGCGACCCGCATGCGCGCCTCGGGATGGTCGTCGAGATAAGTCTCGACCTCCCGCCTGCGGCTGGCCTCGAGCCGCTCGTCCACGAGGCCCTGGAGATCATCGTCGCCGATCGGACGCATGGTCATTTTACCCTCCGCAGGAGCGGTCGCTTGGCGGGAACGGCGGCGTCGGTGCCGTCCATGAACTGGATCATCCGGTCCCGGGCCCGGGACAGACGGGACATCACGGTCCCGGTCGGGATCGCGAGGATGTCGGCGGTTTCAGCGTAGGACAGGCCCTCCACCGTCACGAGCAGGAGGACGCCGCGCTGCTCCTCCGGCAGGGCGTCCAGGGCGGTCATCAGGTCCCGATGGCGCAGGCCGCTCTCCTGGGTCGGCGCCACCGCGAGGTTGGCTTCCGCTGTGTCCTCGATCGGCATGTGGGCACCGCGGCGGACCCGCTGGCGCATCTGCGTCACGGCAAGGTTGTGGAGAATCGCGAAGAGCCAAGTCCGTGCATCGCCATCCGCTTGGCGCTGATGCCAGCGGCCGACTGCGCGCTCGAGGCAGTCCTGCACGAGGTCGTCAGCATCGGTGGGATTGCGCAGGAGTGCACGCGCATAACGGCGCAGGGCCGGGATCAGCGGCTCGATGAGGCGCATCATGTCCGTCATGTCCGGTCTCCTGGCATGGGCGGGACTCCTCTGCTGGCACACCGGGCGTTTCGAACGCGCTCCGAGGCAGGCTACGGAGGCATAGACGCCGCCATTTCGAGATTATTCCACGCACGCATCGACATTTATTGAACCAGTATCGCCTCGTGTCGCGCGCCGCTGGGCTCTGAAGACAGCGAGTCGATTTTTCTGACAATGCTTGGAATAAGCAGCTGGAGACGTCGTCTGTCCGGTATCCCTGCTCGACACTCTTGGATCGAGCAGGAAACACTGGAGATCTGACATGACGATGCGCAAGACCATCTCGGCCGTCGCTCTCGCGTCCGCCTGCACCTTCGCTGCCCTGACCGGCGCCTCCGAGGCCCGGACCGTCACTCGTCCGATGGAGAGCCCGGCGGTCACCGGCTCGATCCTGCCGCAGGCGCGGTCCGCATCCTGGCTCGGCGGCCCGGACACCGACAGCGGCAATGCCCGGAACCCCGCCCTCCCCGGCTATGCCCAGGCCCGCGGGCAGGAGACCGGCGGACCCGCCCGTGAGCTGATCCCGAACTAGCTCCGGTTTCCCCGAGCGCGGACGAGCCCGCGCTCGGGCACTCGCGACTCCAGCCAGTCGAGGCAAGCTGTTTAAGATCGGCACCGAGGTCCCGACGCAGGCATCCAGCGGGCAACCGGGGGCGGTCGCCCGTGCGGGGGTCTGATTGGGAGGGATGGCCGGCGGTCCGACGTTACGGACGTAACGCTCCCGCGGGCCGCTGAAACGCTGCAGTCATCTGCAGGGCGCAGACGATCGCACCGGGATGGCATCGGTCGTTCACCGCCGAGCGCAAGCGCGGCGCGTGCGGCCGTCCATCACTTCTCCTTCGTCGCACCGGGGACCGCATGAAGATCCTTTTTGCCGCCACGCCTTCCGCCGGCCATCTCAATCCGTTGCTCGCCATCGCCCGCATGGCCCTCGCCCGCGGCGACGAGGCCCTGGTGGCCACAGCCACTTACCTCCGGACGTCGGTCGAAGCCTCCGGTGCTCGATTCCGACCGCTCGCCCCCGGTGCCGACATCGATTTGACCCGGGTCGAGGAGGTTCTGCCCGAGCGCGCCAGCCTACCTCCCAGCCCGGAGCAGCTCCGCTACAATTTCGAGCGGATCTTCCTCGATCCGATGCTGCCACAGGCAGAAACGCTGCGCCGGATCATCGCGACGGATCGCCCCGATCTCGTCGTCGTCGACGATCTGTTCTTTGGCGCGACGGCCTTGTTTCTGGATCGCGAGAGGCCCCGCCCGCCGATCGTCGCCTGCAGCATCACGATCATGGTGGCGAATAGACCGGACGGTGCGCCGACCATGATCGGGCTGCCGCCTGCCCTCGACGAGGCCACGCGGGCGTCCTACGCAGCCATGGCGGTTCAGGCTGAGACCGTCTTCGGGGCGCCGGTCCGAGCCTACGCGGATGCCAAGCTCGCCGAGTTGGGCCTGCCGCCGCTGCCATGTGGAGTGCTGCACTCGCGGCACCTCATGGCCGACGCCTTCCTGCAAACGACCGTCCCGGCCTTCGAGTACGATTTCGGACACATGCCCGCTCACGTCCAGTTCGTTGGCGCCTTGCCCCCTCCGCCGTCGCGGGATGTCGCCCTGCCGGATTGGTGGGATCAACTCGACGGATCCAGAAAGGTCGTGCTCGTCACGCAGGGCACGGTCGCGAACGCGGATTTCGGTGAGCTTGTCGAGCCGACCCTCGCCGCCCTCGGCGACCGCGAAGATCTGTTGGTGCTCGTCACCACCGGACGTCGGCCGATCGGAAACGTCCGCGGACCGATCCCGGGGAATGCGCGGCTCGCGGAGTTTCTCGATTTCACGGCGCTCCTGCCGAAGATCGACGTGCTGGTGACCAATGGCGGTTACGGGACGGTGCAGCTGGCCCTTCAGGCCGGCGTGCCGATCGTATCAGCGGGGCGGACCGAGGACAAAGCCGAGGTCGGTGCTCGGGTCGCATGGTCGGGTGTGGGTCTCGAGATCCCCTCGCAGCGGGCGGAACCTCGGGAACTGCGTGAGGCGGTCGATCGCGTTCTGACCGATCCGTCCTATCGCGACCGTGCAAGGGCGATTGCGGCGGACATGGCTGCGATCGATACGCCGGCTGCAATATTCGGGGTGCTTGATCGCCTCGTTCTGAAAGCCCGAACAGCTTGACCGGCGTCTCGGCAGCGACAGGCAGGTCCTGTCGCCCGAACCGTCATGGCCGAGACTCAATCCGCTTCTCCTGGCCTGTCAGACAAAGCGGTATCGATGATCAGCAAACCGCGGGGCTTGCCCGACGTCCCGTCCATCGTCGCGACGGCACGCCACAGGCGCTCGCTGCTGACCAGAAAGGGTCGGTAGTCTCCGTTGACATCCCCGACAAAGACTAGATCCGCGTCCGCTAGATATCCAAGGATCGGCGAAAAATGCCCAGCTCCCCGGCCGAATAAGGGGCCTCGATGGAAGTTGACGATCAGCCGTTTCTCAGGATTGTTGCTGCGCTTCATCGCCTCGCGGAACGCGGCCAACGAGAGATCGCGCACGACATGGACCTGACGGTCGAGCCGTCGTCGTAGTAGGTCGGCCAGCTCCTCCAGCGTCAGACCGTTCACGAGCACGCCGAACCAGGGCTGGAACGTCGTTCCGCGAAGGACGTCGGCTTGCGAGAAGTCGACGCCGAGAGAGCGGAGCAGGTTCGCCACGGTGGCGGGACCGCAGAAACTCGGGTTGCTCTGGTATTCGTAGGGCCGCCTGCGGTACGCGGCGGCGACCGGCAGCGCCCAGGCCTGCGCCAGCAGCGCAGGATCATGGAAGTCCGACCGCGTCTCGATCGACCTGACGGATGCATAGGCGTTCGGTCTGAGAAGATGCGCCCCGACACTGGCCGCGCCGGCGCATCCTGCCAGGAGTGCGGTTAGTCCGAGGAAGGGCGCCAGACGGCGCTTCCTGACCCCGCCTCGTCGAACCTGTTCAGCCACCATGTAGATCGTATCCCGGTGCATTGGAGATGGTGGCCGGCCCGCTACGTGGCCAGCGCGATCGCAAACAGGCGCAGGACGGCACGCGCGCCTCGTACGGGCTGAACGGCGACGATCCGCGCCTCGCAGGACGTCGCATCCCGCACCACGGCTTCGGAGACGATGCAGTCGCAGGCCGTTGTGCGGGTCATCTGCTCCAGGCGGCGGGCGACGTTGACGGTATCGCCCACCGCGGTGAACTCGACGCGGTCCGCCCCGATGGCCCCGACGAACACCGGACCGCGATGGAGGCCGATCCCGATGCGGACCGGCGGCAGACCGGCCCGCCCTCGCTCGCGAGTCCAGACCAGCATCGCGGCGGCGAGGGAGCGGGCCGCCGCGAGGGCGCGGTCCGTGTCGTCGTACGCGGCCTGCGGTACGCCGAATACGGCCATGACCTCGTCACCGACGAACTTGTCGACGAGGCCACCCGCCGCCTCGATCGCCGCCGCGGCGCGGCGCCGAAATTCGGTGAGGAAGGCCGCGACATCGCCCGGTGACACCGTTTCGCAAAGGTGGGTGAAGTCGCGGATGTCGGCGAACAGCACCGTCGCCTCCTGCTCCCAGCCAGCGCGCAGGGTGACGGGATCCGTCTCAGCCACCAACCGTGCCACCGCTGGCGACGCCAACCGCGCCAGGTTGTCCCTGTGTCGCGTCACGACCCGCGCGGCGGAGCGCAGGCGCCGCACCTGCAGCGCCAGCGTTGTCAGGGCAAGCCCGGCGAGGCCGAGCGTAACAGGGGCGGACCCGGTCGCGGATGTGAGCCCGACAAGCAGGGGTGCCGGAACCGCGGTCAGAAGCGCGCCACCCCAGGCCGCGGCCGTGCGGTACCGGCAGAGTGCCGGAGCCGCCCCGATCCCGCGCCGCGGCGAGCCGAACCAGGGAGCCGGATCCGTCGCCGCGCCGGTGGTCTCCGGAAGGACCATCGCCGACATCAGCAGCCCGAGCAGATGCGATTGATGATGCGTTGCGCCCGGAGATGCTCGCGCTCGAGCGTGGGCGAGCGGACTTCCCAGCTCGTCGCGTGCAGGAGCGGGCGCAACCGCGCGGCGGGGCTCGGCAGATCGACTTGCGCGAAGCGCGGGGCCGCCTGCGACAGCGCGGCGCTCGGAAGCGCGAGGAACAGGAGAAGGGCTCGCGCCGCCGTGCCTGCGATCGGTCTTGTTCGCCTGAGAACCATGAACGTATGCTCCGATGTGTGGAGCTCCAGGATTGACCTTGTGAAATTTCACTGCGATGTCGCAGGGACTGGGGATCCGTGACATCTGAAACGTAAGCGGATGAGTATGTACTTGCCGTATTGGTCGAGATGCTGGCAATTCTCGAGAATGATCCGCTGAAGCTCGGTCGGCACCCGTTCCGTTCGGTCGGGTGCCGTTGGGCGTGCCAGGGATTGACGGCCGCTCCCGAGATCCGATGCGCGATCAGGCGGCGACCTGCAGCGGCCCGATGCGACGGATGCCGCTATGGCCCTGGAGGACCGGCATCGCGCCTGTCAGGCGCAGGTCCGGAGCGAGGCGCATCAGCGCGCCCAGACCCTCCTCCAGCTCGATCCGGGCGAGGGCCTCGCCGATGCACCGGTGTGCGCCGCCGCCGAAGATCGGATGCAGGCGCGGAAGGTCGACGCGACGGACGTCGAACGTGTCGGGCTGCGTGTAGACCGCCTCGTCCCGCAGGGCCGACAGGGTCGAGAGCATGATCATGCTTCCGGCCGGCACGACGGCCCCGTCGAGGTCGATCGCCTCGCGAGCGACCCGCCCCGCGGAGCCGACGCTCGGCTCGTAGCGGAGGGCTTCCGCCACAGCGGCCGGGATCAGGCCTGGATCGTGGCGCACCGCCGCCCACTGCTCCTGATGCTGCAGCAGCAGCGCCGCCTGCATGGCGCCGGCGACCCGGGTCGTATCGGTCCCGCCGATGATCATCTGTACCAGCTGGACGACCACTTCCTCGGGCGTGAGATCGCCCGCCGCCTCCGCCTCCGCGAGGAAGCACGATAGGAAATCCTCCTGGGGCGCCGACCGGCGGGCCTCGAGGATCGTCCGCACGTAAGTCTGCAGCGCGGCCGCCGCCCCTTCGAGGTCCGCGATGTCCTCCGGTCCGAAGGTGAAGCTCAGCACCCGGGAAACCTCGTAGGCGAGGTGCGTGAAGCGGGGGATGTCCTCGTGCGGTAGACCCAGGATGTCGGCCAGGGTCTGCGCCGGGATGAGCGCGGTGTAGCGCTCGACGAGGTCGACCTCGCCGTCCGGCAGCCAGGCTCGGACGAGGCTCTCCGCGGCCGCGCGGATCCGGGGGCGCAGGCCTTCGATCATTCGGGCCGCGAATGTCCGGGTGAAGGGCGAACGGCGCCGGCGATGGACCGCCCCATTGGCGGTGAGCATCCCGTGCGCAAAGATGTCGAAAAGCCGGCCCTCCGGGATCCCGCGCGTCTCGGGGTAGAGCGACTCCGTTGCTTGGGCCCGCGGATCGCGCATGAGCCGATCGACGTCCCTGGCCCGGAGGACGACGAAGCCCGCGACCTCGTGGCCGACGACGGGCAGCCGGGGCCGCCAGGTGCGGAACGTCCCGTGCGGATCGGCCTCCAGTTCGGCAACCGTCAGGGTTGGGATGCCCTGGGATGGCGCCAGCGGGCCGGCCTGTCGAATCCGATCTTCGTTTCCATCCATCGACACATCCTCGCTGTTGCTTTGCGAGAGGAGTCTCGAACGCCGAAGTTACACGATCATGTCCAATGTAGAGCCGACGGTTACGGTCATAACATGCGGCGGAGCGGAAGGCCGTGCGTGCCATTCGTGCGACAGAACACGTCTAATGCACGGCTTCGCAGGGGGCGCGATTTCTGAAATCGTGCCGTCATCGAGTGCTCTGAGAACGACTCCGCATCACGGGAGGATTTCTCATGCGGGCAGAGCAAGCGGACCAAGACATCTTCGAAGCGTTGCTGAGGCGTACGATCACCCAATCCGTGATCGAGGACCTGGATCACGCGATCCCCGGCGTGACGGTCCTCGCCGCGCTCCTGCAGCACGACGCGTGGCAGGCGCGCAAAGAGCAGCTGAGCCCCCAGACCCTCCAGGTCATGGCGTCGGCGCAGCGCCTCCTGGGCAACCAGGCGGCAAGGCGGCGCGAGACCTGAGACGGACTCGCGGTCCAGGGCGGCATCCGTCCCGGATGCCGCCCTGGACACAGGCATTGTCTGGCGTGATGCGGTCGGAATGGCGTACGGACCCTCTCAGCCGCGGGCCTTGAAGCCCACAGTCAGGAACCGCTCGATCATCGCGTTGACCTGATCGGCGACCTCGATGGTATTGAAATGCCCCGCGAGCAGCGTCTTCGCCGTCACCAGTTGCGGGCAGAGTTCACGCAGCCTGTCGAGGTTCCGTGCCTGCTCCACCAGGGGGACGTCTGCCGAGATGTAGACCATGGGGATCCGGCAGGCGCGTGCGGCCGGGACGGGGTCGTGGTGAAGCACCATGCTGCGCAGCGCCGCGTAAGCCACGTGCTGCGGCGTCCGCTCAGCCGGGCCGCGGATGAACGTGTCGAAGAGCGCCTGCCGCCGCGCCGGATGATCGTAGTCGCATCCGATTGCCCAGGCCATGTCGCGCACGACGGTCCGGTAGTTCGAGCCGCCCACGCCCGCCAGCAGGCCCTCGATTTCGGAGCTGCCCGCCGTGTCGGGCGATGGTAGCACGATCGTGTCGATCATCACGAGACCGGCGGCGAGTTCGGAATGGCGGCCGCACAACTCCAGGGCCACCGCGCCACCGAGGCTGTGACCGATGACGACAGGCTTCGACAAGCCCAGGGTTCGGCACTGCCACGCAATGTCGTCGGCAAAGCCCTCCATCGCGTAGTCTCCCTCGGGTGCATCGCTGGCACCGTGGCCGCGCAGGTTGACCGCCACGACGCGGCGTGTACCCGAGAAATGCGCGATCTGTGGCGTGAAGACGCCGTGATCGCCGGTCCAGCCGTTGATCAGGAGCAAGGGGGGAGCCTGGGGCGTGAGGGGTCCGGCCTCGATATGGGCGAGCCGGGTGCCGTCGCGGGTCAGGTGGACGGGCTGCCACGGGGGCGGGTCACAGATCATGCGGGTTCTCGGTGTGGCTGCGAGGGGGGGAGCGGGACGAGGACGGCCGGACGCGCAAGGCCGGCCAAGGCGGCGGTCGCCGCCAGGCAGCCGCCGAGCATCACGGTGGCCATCGACAGGGCGGAGCGCCCGTCGAAGAACCGGGCGACGAGATCGCTGGCGATGGCCGCTCCGACCATCTGCAGGCAGACCGCCACGGCGCCGGCGGTGCCGGCGGCCCCGGGGCTCGCCTCCGTCGCACCGTGCAGGGCGTTGGGCGAGACGAGGCCGAATGCGAAGCTCGTGCCCGCCATGGCAGCGATCACCGGCAACGCCGCGGGCGGGCAGGCCAGCGCATGGAGGAGGAGCATCGCCGCCAGGAGGGTCGCTCCGGCAAGACCGACGCCGATCACCCTGTGGGGACAGATGCCCCGGGCGGCGAGGCCGCCGTTCACGGCGGCGCCGGCCATCACCGACAGGGAACTCGCCCCGAAGATGAGCCCGTAGGCCGACGGGCTGAACCCGAGGGCGTCGAGGAAAACCAGCGGGGAGCCCGTGATGTAGGCGAAGACTGCGCCCGCCACCGCGGCGTTGCAGAGGGCGTGGCCGAGGAAGGCGCGGCACCCCAGGATCGTGCGATAGGGACGCAGAATTCCGACCGGCATCGGGCCGGCGGCGCGAGGCAGGGTTTCGGCGAAATGTGGGATCGCCGCCAGGACCGTCAGGGCCGCCACGAGCGGTGCGGCGTGGATCAGGCGCCAGCCGCCGAGGTCCATCAGATCGGCCCCCAGCGTCGGGGCCACCATGAGCACCACGTTGACGGTCAGGACGACGAAGGACATCCGGGCGCGCGCGACCTCGTCGGCGAACAGGTCTCGCACCATCCCGAAGACCGCCATACCGGGGCCGGCCGCGCCGATCCCCTGGAGGGCCCGGAACAGCAGGAAGTGCGGCAAGGTCCGCGCTGCGGCGCAGCCGATGCTGCCTCCGATCAGGAGAAGGCAGCCGCAGACAATCGCTGGCCGGCGGCCGACACGGTCCGAGACCGACCCGTAAACCGGGAGCGCGGCCCCAAGCCCGAGCAGGTAGACGGCCATGGCGGCCCCCATCGCGGCAGCCGGGACGTGCAGCGCGGCCGCCGTCTCGGACAGGCTCGGCAAGATCATGTCGATCCCGAAGGTCGGGAGTGCCGCGAGGAGCCCGAGCAGCGCCGAGAAGGCTCGCGAATCGGGGCGAATTCGGGGGCGTACCGGCACGGTGGCGGTTCCTTTCAACCCCAGAGCCGGCCTCCGTCCCGGGCTGCGCCGCCCCGCTGCGCGGCGACCATCGCGGTGATCTCCCGGACGAGCCCGCCCGCGTCGAGATCGGCCCGGACGGCGGCTCCGAGGCCCCCGGCGGCCGTGCGGAAGCCCGGTTCCGCCAGGAGCCGGTGGACCGCCGCCGCGATCTTGTCCGCGCTCGCCGTCGCGGGCAGGCGCAGGCCGGCGCCGCGCAGCGCGATCCGGGCGGCGTTGTCGGTTTGGTCGCGGGCGAGCGGGATCACCAGCAGCGGCACGCCGTGCAGCAATGCGCGGCTGACGGTCCCGTGACCGCCCTGGCAGACCACCAGGTCGGCCTCGGTCATGAGGGTGTCATGGGAGGCCGTCGCCACGACACGCATGGTGTCGGGGGCGTCCAGGTCCGTGGCTTCGACGTTCGGGCCGGTGGTCACGATGGTCTCGGCCTCGACCGTCCCGACGGCGCGCACGATCCGTCGGAGGAGGTCGGTCTGGTTCTGGGCACCGGTGCTCCCGGCCACGAGGATGCGCGGCCGGTCCGCCCCGGACCACAGGGTCCCGGCGCCCCGCGACCAGATCGGTTCGTCGAGCAGCGGGCCGATGTAGCGGTAATTGGCGGGGAGCACCGCCCCGTCGAAGTCGAAGGCTTGGCTGACCGCCAGGAGGACCCGCTCGGCCCGTTCGTAGTGGGCGAAGGCGGTCGTGACCGGCGCCAGCCCGAATGCGCGGCGTGCGTCGTTGAGCGCCGGTCGGCCGTGCTCCATTGCCAAAACAATCTTGTCGGTTGCTGCGTCGACCGCGGCCCGCTCCGCTTCCGTCCGCGGCGGCGCCAGGCCGCTGGCGGCGGGGGGCATGCCGGGCAGTGGGCGAATGCTGATATGCGGCGACAGGACGGCGTGCGGGATGCCGGCCACCTCGGCGGCCAGGGCGCAGCCGACGAGCAGGTCGATGCTGAGGACCGCGTCGGTCGGGAGGCGACGGATCTCGTCGAGGGTGTCCGCGGCGTAGGCGCCTGCCGGGGCGAACATGGCTTGGCGCAGCCAATCGGCCAGATCTGAGAAATCGACCGGATCGGCCTCCTGTCCGGTCGGGGCCCGGCGCCACCCGACGAACGGAAAGCCGGCCGCCGCGATCTCGGCCTGCATGGCTGGATCGGCCATGATGCGCGGACGGTGACCTGCCCGGTGCAGTTGCCGGGCTGCCGTGAGCACGGGGCTGAGATTGCCCGTGGTTCCCCACGAGATGCACAGGACGTCGAGCGACATGGTGGGTTTCCCAGTCTGGGCGCACGGGAGTGCGGTCTTCAGGTCGTGCTTGGGGGATTTGCCGACGGGCAGACGGTCGATCTAACCCGGGTGGATGATGGGGATGCAGCCGCCGAAGGCGACGCTGATCACCGACCTCTCGAGCCTTGCGTATACGAGACCGTTGCGTCCCGGTCGGCGTCCCGGACCTGGCAAGGGGACCGAACCGGCAGGCACCTGCCGCCTCGCGGCGGGCAATCCGACAGGGTCGGCGAACGACCCGCGACGCCCAGCGCTGGAAAGGTGAAAGCGTCTGAGGCGGAGCGTTCGTCGCCCGGCAATCGTGGAGACAGCCATATTAATCTGCCGCAGTTGGTATGATGACTATCGATTTTCTCAGTTACGGCGCGGTTTCGACCTGAGAAATTTTGTATTACAACGGTAATACATCTCTCTGAATTCCGTGCGGAAGCCATGCCTGACGCGAATGCTTGCTCGGAAACGGCCGCGTATTATGAAGGGCGCAATCCTTTAGGGGGCGTGATACCAAATCGGCGGTTCGAGGCCCGACGCCCGGACACGACCTGATCGGGATTCGGGGGCGGGCTGGCGACGGACACGGGGGCTGCCGGGATTGATCGCCTGGAGCGCAGTCCGACGAAGCGGCCGCGGGTTCGTCGGAGGATGCGCGCAAACACAACGACCTGGAGACGCCGGCCCGATGCAATCGGGCCGGATACGGCTCTAGCGCGACGGGTCTCCCGGTTTCCGAACCGGCCTGTCGAGATCGTGCCGGCGCGGCAGGCTGCCGCGAGAAGGAGTTGGTAATGATCGAACCCAGTCTGAGCCGGGGTCCGGCTCGAGGTGCGCGGGCCGGTACGACACGCATCCTGCTCATCGAGGACGATGCGGGCATCCAGCGCATCGTCTCCGATCACTTCGCCGACCACGATGTCGACGTCACCCCGGCGACGGACCGGAAGCAGGCGGAGAGGCGGCTCGCGGAGGGCGCGTTCGACCTCGTGGTGCTCGACCTGCGCCTGGGATCGGAGAACGGCCTCGACCTGCTGCGCGACCTGCGCGCCCGGAGCGACCTGCCGGTGATCATCACCACCGGCCACCGCCGGGACGAAATCGACCGGGTGATCGGCCTCGAACTTGGTGCGGACGACTACATCGTCAAACCCTACGGCCTGCGCGAGCTGCTGGCGCGGGTGCGGGTCATCCTGCGCCGGGCCGAGGTTGCGCCCGCCCCGACGCGGGTTCAGGACTCCCATCGCAGCCGCTTCGACGGCTGGGTGCTCGACCGCCGGCGCCGGCGCCTGACCAACCCCGACGGTGCGGACGTCGCCCTGAGCAAGGGCGAGTACGCGCTGCTGGCTGCCTTCCTCGATGCCCCCCAGCGTCCCCTGAGCCGCGAGCAGCTCCTGCAAGCCACGCGCGTCCACGAGGATGTGTTCGACCGCAGCATCGACGTGCAGATCCTGCGGTTGCGCCGCAAGCTGGAGGCGGATCCGAGCGCGCCGCGTCTGATCGTGACCGAGCGCGGCATCGGCTACGTCTTCGCCGTACCGGTCGAGAGGCTGTGATCGTGGCGCCGTCGCGCCGGGCCCGTTCCCCCGTGGCGGCGTTCGGCGCCGTCCTCATCGGCGGCGCCCTGGCCATCCTGCCGCTGGCCGCCGGGGAAGGGCCGCCCGGAGCCCCGCAACCGGCTGAGGCCGTGGAGGCCCGGGACGTCATCACCCCCGTCCCGAGCAGTCTCGGGGCGGATCCGGAGCGGGTCGCCCTCGGCCGGATGCTGTTCGCCGACAACCGGCTGTCGCGTGGGGGCGACCGGGCCTGCATCACCTGTCACGATCTCCGCAGCAACGGCGCGAGCGCGGCCGCCAGGAATGTGACCACTGACGGCACGCCGATGCCGCGCAATACGCCGACGGCCTTCAACGCGGCGCTGAGCTTCCGCTTAGGGTGGGCGGGCGACATCCCGACGCTGCGGGACCAAGCCGAGATCGCCCTGACCCGGCCGGAGTTCCTGGGCGGATCGTGGCCCCACATCCTCGCGGTGATCCAAGCCGACCCGGCCCTCGATGGTCCGTTCCGGGCGACCTATGGCCGGGACGTCGATCGAGCGGCGGTGATCGACGCGATCAACAGCTTCGAGCGCAGCCTGCTCACTCCCGACAGCCGCTTCGACCGGTGGCTGCACGGCGACGTCCATGCGATCACCGAGTCGGAGCGGGCAGGCTACGCCCTGTTCAAGGGCATCGGCTGCGCGGCCTGCCACCAGGGCGTCAACGTAGGCGGCAACCTGTTCGAGAAAGTCGGGATCTTCGTCACGATCCCCGACAAGGCCGCCGAGGTGCTCCGCGTGCCGAGCCTGCGCAACGTCGCGGTCACGGCGCCCTACTTCGATGACGGCGGCGTCGCCACGCTCCCCGAGGCGGTGCGGTTGATGGCCCGGGTGCAACTCGGCCGTGAGCTGACCGAAGCGCAAACCAGCGCGATCGTGGCGTTCCTCGGCACGCTCACGGGTTTCTACGAGGGGCGTCCCCTCACGGCTTCGCGGGCGCCCGACGCGCTGCCGCAGCCAGACGCCCGGCCGCAGCCAGATGCCCGGTCTCAGCCAGATGCCCGGCCTCAGCCATGAGGCTGACCCTGCAGGCCGCCGTCCTCGGGGTGCTGCTGGCCGCCCTGCTTACGTGGCTGATGATCAACGGCAAGGGCGAGATGGACGCCGCCTTTGCGCAGACCCGGCGCACGGTCGATGCCATCGCCCTCGCCGAATCCCGGATGCAGCACGACGTGCTCCGGGCGCGGACCGGGCTCCTGCGCAACTACGATCCGATCGTGGCCCACCTCCACGAAATGCAAGCGGCGCTGTCCGGGTTGCAGGCGGCGAGCGGACCGGACGATGGCGAGATGCGCTCGCTCGCCGAGGCGATCGCCCGGGAGGCGCAGATGGTCGAGCGCTTCAAGACCGGCAATGCCCTGGTGCAGAACTCGATCGCCTACTTCGACTCCCTCAGCGATCGGCTTTCGGAGCCGGACATCGATCCCAAACTCGCCCGCGCGGTCGCCGCCCTGCAGATCCGGGTCTCGGAACTCGCCCGCGAAGCGAGCCCCAAGCGCCTCGACGACATCCGCACGCGGCTCGATGTCCTGGCGGCGAGCGCACCTTCGGACCGCGATGCGGACATCTCCGCCATCGTCCTGCACGGGCGCCAGCTCTTGGACCTACTGCCGCAGGTCGACACCGTCGCCCGTTCCCTGCCGAACTCGTCGAGCGAGGCGGCGCGCCAAGCGCTCCTGGAGGCTCGCCGTACCCTTCGGGACCAGCGGCAGGCCCGCGCGGACGGATTCCGTCTCGCCCTCTATGCGGCCGCCTTATGCTTGGTGGCCTTGGTGGTGCGCGTAGGTTTGCTGATGCGAGCGGGGACCCTCGTCCTGCGCCGAACGATCGCCTTTCAATCGGTCGTCGCGCAGGCCGCCAACCATTTCTCGGCGAGCCAGCCCGACGAGATTGCATCGCGCATCGTCGATGTCATGGCGATGGTCAGCACGGGAGCCTGCACGGACCATTGCTACATCCTGATGCTCGACGGTTCCGACACGGTCCACTTGTGGAACCGAGCGGGGCTGCAGGCGCCCCGCGGCTGGCCGCTCGCGCAACGCGCTCTCGTGCCTGACATCATCGCTGCGTCCGAAGACTACATTTTCGTCGAGACCGCCGACGAAATCGGGCCCCCGGCGCTGGTTCGCCCCCTGGCGCAGCGCGGGGTCGCAACGTTCACCTGCGCGCGCCTGCGACGGGGCGGACACATCGTCGGTGTGCTGTGCTTCGAGCGCACCGTCAGTGTCCTGCCTCCCTGGATGCGGCACTCGCGCGGGCTCCTGCGCGTCGTGGCCGAAAGCTTCGGCGCGGCGCTGGAGCGCCAGCACGTCTGGGCCGAACGTCGCGAGATCGAGGCGGCCCTGCGGCGCGCGCAGCGACTCGAAGCGATCGGGATCTTCGCCAGCGGCGTGGCGCACAACATCAACAATGTCCTCAACGTCATGCTCGGTCATGCCGAGATCGCCGCGGATGCCCTGCCGGTCGATCCGGGACGGGCAACCGAGCATATCGGGCTGCTGGTCCAAGCGGGTGGTCGGGCCCATGAGATCGCGGGACAGATCCTGGATTACGGGCGGCGGGGCTGCTCATCGCAGAACACGAGTGCGGTCGACGCGATCGTGGCCGAGACGGTGGACGTGATCCGGACATCGACCGCCGACCCGACCGCGATCCGCCTGACCGGGACCACCGACGGCGCGATCGTCGACGGCGAACCGGCGCAGCTGCAGCAGGTGATCCACAATTTGATCCGCAACGCCATCCAGGCGTCCGAGCCGGGTGCCGCGGTCGACGTGCAGCTCGAACGGGTCCGATTACCAGGGCCGCGGGCCTTCTCGCACGGAGAGCTGCCATCCGGCACCTACGCCCGCATCCGCGTGTCCGACGCGGGCTGCGGGATGGACGAGGCCACGTGCGCACGGATCTTCGAGCCGTTCTTCACCACGCGTCCGGCCGGAACGGGGCTCGGTCTCGCCACGGCGTTCGAATTTGTCCAGGAACAGGCGGGCGCCTTCGACGTCCGGAGCGCGCCGGGCGTCGGCAGCGCGTTCGAGGTGTGGCTGGCCGCACGCCCGGCGTCGGAGCGCGGCGTCCCGGCCGCCGGCGGCACTGTGATGATCGTCGGAGCCGCGCGCGCCACGGTGCAGGAGGATGAGGAGACCCTCGCGGCCCTGGGTTACGAGCCGATCGGCTACACAGACCCGGACGCGGCGCTGACCGCACTGCGGATGGAGCCGAAGCGCTTCGACATCTTGATCGTCGAGAACCAGCCGTCGCGTTCGCTCGGTCTCGCCTTCGCGCGCCGCGCCGCCCGTATCGTCGATCGTCCGATCGTCCTCTCCCTGTCGGCCTCGGACACGGTACGACCGGAGGTTCTCTCGGCGATTCCGATCGTCGATGTCGCGCACCGACCCTGGCGTTCGAGCGCGCTCGCACTCACGCTGCGGCGACACCTGGGTTCGGAAGCGCGGAGCGCGCCGCCCCAGCGCACGGTCGCCGAGGATCGCGTAGTCGCGGAGTAGCACGTCATCCCGGAGCCCCGACACGGGCGGGCAAGCCTGCTTCACCCCGCCATGCCGCCGCTGGCGCCGGACGGCGTGGGTGCGCTCGGTCATCTTGGCGGCCCTGCGCCGCAACGCCTGATCCGCCTCCCGCCGCGGCGCCGCGGCGCCGCGGCGCCGCGCGCAGGCGGTGCTCGTACCGCCCATGCTCGGCCCCGACGTGGTCGTTTCGGCTGGCCCGGAGGCGAGGCGCGGCGTGCTGGCCACGCGCCCGGGTCTCTCCCGGCGCGTTCGGGCCGCTCTCACCGTCCGCGGGACCCGTCCACGCGGCAACGGCCCGGACGCACGCACCCGCTCGGCGACCGCGCGCTGGTCCGCTGCGGTCAACCGCCGTGCATTTGCAGCCACCCGACGATCCCGCCCACCACCGCCGGCTCGATGCCGTCGTAACCATGAGGCGAGAGCGAATCGCAGTCCCGGGCCGAGCTCCGCAGGTCGCCGCTGACCGCAAGGATGCGGACACTCGGCGCGTGCGGCAGGGCGGCGGCGATGCGTGGAGCCATCTCGGGCGGGGTCACATCGCAGGCGTCCTTGCGGTTGGCCACGACGAGCACCGGAACGCGCACGCTCTGCGGATCCGCGTCGAAGACCGTTTCGGTGCTCCGTCGTCCCGGTAACGACACGGCCTCGGTCAACACCAGGCCCGCAAGGAGACCCGGCCCGGCTTGGGCGGCGCCGTTCACCGCCGCGATCGTCCCCTGGCTTGTGCCGACGAGGAAGACGGGCGAAGGCGCTTGCTCCCGGGCGAAGGCGGCCAGACCGGCCACCAGACGGCCGTAGGCTGGAGCGCTTCGCATGCCTCGCAGGTTCGCCCGATCGATCGTGTCCGGGATCAGGACGGCGTAGCCCCTCGCCACCCAGTCGGCCCTCGTGCGGACAAGGAAATTCTCCTGGTGTCGCAGGTCGCCCTCGCGCCCGACGCCGATGTCGCCGGAGCCCCCCGGCAACATCACCAGCGTTGCCCGGGGGTGAGGCGGTGCCTCGTAGAGGACGCGCTGGTTTCGACCGTCGCCGAGCGGCAGATCCACCACCCGCTCTCCCGCCACAAGGGTTTGCCGCGCCGATCCGGTCTGAGCGATGGCCGGCGTGCCGAGCAGGCTCACGGCGACGAGCGAGCGGGTGAATGTGTTCAGCATCGCAACGCGCCCCGAAGAGACCGACCGGACTGTCTCGCACGCTTCATGAAGACGGCGCGTGCCTCCTTGCACGTTGTGCGCAAAGCCATCGGTTTCTTCGGGAGCGGCCGGTCGCGAGCGGTCCGGCAACATCGGCTCGCGGTCGCAGGCGTACACGCGTTCGAGACCCGAAAGCCGACCTTCGGTCGAGACCGGGTCATAGGACGTGCGGGTCGGATACCGATGCGACTTGCCAGAGCGATGCTGGGTCGCCAGCCGCTCACTGCCAGGCCGGCGACGATACGATGCCACGGGTCGTCTGATGTTGCCCATCCCTCACATCGGCCTGGGCGACATCACGCATCTCCGCTCGAGCGGCGCCCGTCTCCCGCGGCACGGCGGTCACGTCTTCTCGCGTCGCGGCTATCGGCCGAGCATGGCCACGGGTCCGCGTTGAGGTGTGTTCGGCGCAGATGTCGCCGGGCGTCTTCCTGCCAAGGCCATCGGACTGACGTTCACGGCGACTGCCACGGACGTCCGTCCGACGCCTTCGGTGTGCCTCAGCCCTTTTTCTTATAGGCTTGGATGGCGTTCTGGCAGCCGGGGGAAAGCTTCGACATGTTCTTCTGGAAGCATGCCTGAGTCTCGGGACCGTCCTCGGGCGGCAGTCCCGCACAGAAGGTCGTGAAATCGCCGGCGCACTGCTGCTGCAGGGCGGCCTTGTCCTCGTCGGACATCGGTGCGGCCAGGGCGGCGCCGGCCGCCGTGGCGGCCAGAATGAAGGTCAACCCGAAACGTATCAGCATGTCCTGCTCCCACGACCCCCAAGTGCTTCGGGTCGGGAGCGAAAACGTCGGTACCGTCCGAACCGTTGCACCCGTCACCCAGATTGCGGAGGGGTAACGGGCAGACGCGTGCGGGTACCGAATCCCAATTGAACGGCTGCTTCTCTCATCCTCTCGCGCGGAAACGGACGGGAGAAAACCACCCGACCCGGTCGTCCATCGCTGCTTTCTCAGGGTCGAGGAGCGGACGTTCCCGGGTTCCTCGGATCGCGCGCGGGTCCGAAAACGTCGGCCGCCGCATGCCTCGGCCGTCCGAAAATCGACCCCTGGAAATCTGCCGATCCCCGGCGGCGGTGAGACCGATGGGGTCCGGTCCGATGATCTTGCCTGCCGTGACGTTTGCCGCATGCGGAGCTAAAGCGGTCCGGTCAATTCCGTCGAGATGCCGACGATCGACGTCACGCCTTCCGGGACGTCCCTGCGCCTTCAAGCCGAGTCCGTGCGGGGCCTCTCGGCCTCGGCCCGATCGCGGGACCCCCGGAGGAGCGCGCCGATTCCCTCTCGAACGCGTGGCGTGACAGGGTTGTAGACGATCATGCCGAGATCCGGCCGGCCGTCCACGGAGAAGGCCGAGAACTCTAGCTCGATGGAGCCCAGGATCGGGTGCCGGAGCCGCTTGACCCCGTCCGTGTGCGCCCGGACGTCGTTCTCCCGCCACAGGGCTGCGAACTCCGGGCTGGTGCGACTGAGTTCCTCCGCCAATGCGTTCACCTCGGATGCGGCGCCTGCCCGCACCGCATCCGCCCGGAACGCCCCGACGACGTAGCGCGCCACGCTCTGCCAATCATGCTGCGCCGCTCGCACGCGCGGGTCGCCGAACATGCGGCGCAGGATGTTGCGCTCGCCGGGAGGGACCGTGTCCCAGTCGGTCAGCACCACGGCGGCGGCCCGGTTCCAGGCGACCACGTCCCAGGTCGCGGTCTTGATCAGCGCCGGGCTGACCTCAAGCGTGTCGAGCAACCGCTGGAGGCGCGGGGTGATCCCCTCCTTCGGCGTGTAGCGGACCTCGGGAGGACGCCCGAGGGCGAGCATGAACACGTGCTCGCGCTCCGGTTCGGTCAGCATCAATCCGACCGCGATGCGGTTCAGGACGTCAGCCGAGGGCGCTCCGCCACGTCCCTGCTCCAGCCACGTGTACCAGGTGGCGCTGATGTTCGAGCGCTGGGCGACCTCCTCCCGGCGCAGGCCGGGCGTGCGCCGGCGGCCCGAGAACCCCAGCGCGGCAGGATCGAGCCTGGTCCGCCGATCCCGCAGGTATGCTCCGAGCGTGGTTTCCGAGCTGGCAAGCATGGCGATCCTGTTAGCCGGTATACCGGGATACGGTCACTACTTTAACGGGATCGGCGCCGAGCGGATAGTTGGCGTCCGAACCCAACGGACCGCATCCCATGCTCATCTTCCTCACCGGCGCCACCGGCTTCATCGGCTCGGCCATCGTCCCCGAACTCCTCTCCGCGGGCCATCGGGTCCTCGGGATGACGCGGTCGGAGGCCGGAGCACGGGCCCTTGCCGAAGCGGGGGCCGAACCGTTCCTCGGTACCCTGGAGGACGTCGACAGTCTCCGTCGCGGCGCTGCCAGGGCGGACGGGGTCATCCACACCGCCTTCGACCACGACTTCTCCGACTTCGTCGCCAACTGCCAGAAGGACCGGCGCGCCATCGCGGCCCTGGGCTCGGCGCTCAAGGGGTCCGACCGCCCCCTCCTGATCACCTCCGGGGTCGGCATCGGTTGCTCAGCGCCAGGGCAACCGGCGACCGAGGACGTTTTCAACGCCGCGTATGCGAACCCCCGCGTGGCCTCGGAACTCGCGGGGGCGGCGCTCCTGGACGAGGGTGTGAACGTCTCGGTGGTGCGCCTCCCGCAGGTCCACGACACGGTCAAGCAGGGGCTCGTCACCTACCTGATCGATCTCGCGCGCGCCAAAGGCGTATCGGCCTATGTCGGGGACGGGGCGAACCGCTGGGCGGCAGGTCCCGTCCTCGACGTGGCGCGCCTCTATCGCCTCGCCGTGGAAAAGGCGGATGCGGGGGCTCGCTACCACGCCGTCGCCGAGGAGGGGGTCCGTGCCCGCGACATCGCGGAGGTCATCGGCCGCGGCCTGAAGGTGCCCGTGACGGCCCTGTCGCCGGAAGAGGCGGCCGGACATTTCGGGTGGCTCGGCATGTTCGCCGGCCTCGACATGTCGGCGTCCAAGGCCCGGACGCAGGCGCGGCTCGGCTGGCATCCGACCGGGCCGGGATTGCTGGCCGACCTTGAGCGGATGGACTATTCCCGCCCCCCGTCCTGAGACGACGGACGCAGCGCGTGACCGGCCGCGTCGGCGCCGTTCCCGATGGGAAGCGCGATGTCGCAGATCCACCCGCCCCGGACGTAGAGCGGATGGACGCGTCTTCTCCGACCTTTGTCGGTCACGTGCGCCGATCCGCTCTTCGTCGGCGGGCAAGCCCGTCGTCTTCGATCTTTGACCAGGACCGGTGGAAAGCAGGATGACCGCGTCCTGTCTCGTAGGGCGGCCCGAGCACGCCAAACCGCTCCGCACCGTCAGGGCCATTCACTGACCGATCGACACACCGGTTGAAGTGGTCCTTCGTCGCCAGGGTTGTGCCGTGCGCCGGTCCAGCGACCGCCTTGGGCAGACGATTTCGGCTGCGTCGCTCCGTGCGGACGGCGACGAGCACTGCCCCATCGTCGACGCGGGTGCCGACCACACCAAGCCCTGGCATTGGCGCGACGGCCCCATGCTGCTGCCTCGGGTTGGCGTCCTCAACCACAGGCACGGGCAACGATCCGAAGGCGCGTGGGTGACCGACGACCGTATCGCATCGTCCCCACAGCGCACGCGCACGATACGCGTGCGCACCGCTCGAATCAGAGCCATATCGCCGTCTCCCTCATGGATGGTGCCTCGAGGCGCGGTGAGGCACAGATCGGTTCCCCGAGCTGGGTGCGAGTCCTGATCCGGACCAGCGCCATGTTCCCGGTTGCTCCGGACATCCGCGCCTTGCACGCGCTGTGTCGAGAGGAAACCCACGGTGCGGTTGACCCAGCCGCGATCCGCGCCCTCGCGGACGGGAGCAGGCCAAGCGGCTGGACGGTCGACGGGAACTCCGGAAACACCGGGCGAAATCAGCCGGCGAGCACCCGCTCCACTGCCGCTCCGAGCGCGCGCACGCCGAAGGCCAAATCCCCGTCGGTGGTATTCTCCGCCCAATGGTGGCTGATGCCGCCGATCGATGGGACGAACAGCATCGCGGCCGGGAGGATGCGGGCGACGTTCTGGGCGTCGTGGCCGGCCCCCGAGGGCATCACCTGCCAGAGGCCGGGGCAGACCTCCTCGGCAGCCTCCGAGAGGGCTCGCATCAGGTCGGGGTCGCAAGGGGCGGGGATCGCCTTCGACAGCGCGAGGAGCGTGGCGGTGCAGCGCTCCCGCCGGTTCGACTCGCGCACCAGCGCGTCGAGGCAAGCCTCCATCCGCTCCAGCACCGGAATTGATACGTCGCGAAACTGGAAGGCCACCTCGGCGCGGCCTGGGATGATGCTGTAGCCGCCGGGATCCAGGGTGATCCGGCCCGTCGTCCAGGTGCTGCGCGGGCCGCAGACCTTCGGAAATTCCCGGTCGATGGCCGCAAGCAGGCGCACCGCCGAGAGCCCGGCATCCCGGCGCTCGGCCATGGTGGTGCCGCCGGCATGGTCCTGATGACCTTCGAAAACGATCCGGAACTGCCAGATCGCCACGATGCCGCTGACCACGCCGAGATGCAGGCCGGCGGACTCCAGCTGCGTGCCCTGTTCGATATGCAGTTCCAGAAAGCCGCGGTAGCGGGCGGGATCCAATCGCGTCCGCGGTTGCCCCGCGAGACCGGCCGATTCGAGGGCCGCGCGCAGGGGCGTCCCGTCTGTACGGTTGCGGGCGGCGTCGATCTCGGCCTCGGTCAGGTCACCGATCGCTGAGCGGCTCCCGAGGAAGCCGCCGGAGAAGTGCCCCTCTTCGTCCGCGAAGGCGACGACGTCGACCGGAAGGCTGGCCCGGGCCAGCGCCAAGCCGGCGACGACGCCGAGCGCCCCGTCGAGCCAGCCAGCCTCGTTCTGGGTCTCGATGTGGCTGCCTACGAGGGGGGGGGCCTGGGCCGCGATGACGCCCGAGGACGTTGCCGATTTCATCGATCGATGCCTCAAGTCCGCATCCCTCGAGTCGCGCCATCAGCCAGCGGCGCGATTCCATATCTTGAGGCGAAAAGGTGGGCCGGTGAACACCGGTCCGGAACTGGCCGATCTCGCGCAAGGCGTACAGGTCGGCGAGGAAAGCGTCCGTATCGATTTTGGTCATTGCAGGGTCCGGCCTCTGAGCGCCCGAACCCTGCAAGCCTCGTGCAGAGGTGAATTCGGCCGCTTCGCGCCGCCCATCCACCTTCGGGCTCCGAGCCGAGCGAGGAGAGATCGCCTGACCACAGCGCCGTCTCGTCCCCCGCTCGCGAACCCACAGCGGCCACGGCCCGTCGCCCGCCTGTCATGGCTGATGTTGAGACGCTGGGTGATCTTCGCGGACAGGAAAGTTCCTGCTTCGCCAGGACTCATGTTCGCCAGGACTAATGCCAAGCGTGTTTTCATCGTGGCTTTAAGAGGTTTGAGCTGAAGTTTATGCCGTCATGACTTCTGCCGGCATCGACGAAAACGGGCTTGTTCCCTTTCAGAGGCAGCTGTGCGCGATGAGCTGATGGATAAAGGCTGCACAGGCTTCGAGTTCGTCGCGGGTCACATACTCGTCCGCCTTGTGCGCGCGCGCGATGGAGCCCGGGCCGATCACCACGCTCGGCGTGTTGCCCAGCGCCTCGAACAGGCCGGCCTCGGTTCCGTAGGAAACTTTGGCGTGGCCATTTCGGCCGGCGAGCGTCTTGGCCAGGGTGACGATCTCGGCCTCCGGGCGGGTCTCAAGGCCCGGATAGTCGATCAGCGGCTCTATCGCGACGCCGCAGGCAGGATCGACGGCCTGCATCATCGGCGCCAAGATGTCCGTGGCATAGGCGATCGCCGCCGCCGCGAGGGCCGCCGCATCGTCGCCACCGATCGCGCGGTACTCGAACTCCACCGAGCAGGTTTCTGGCACGATATTGAGCGCCGATCCGCCTCGGACGACGCTGGACAGGCCCGTGGTGTGGGGCACGTCGTAGAGTGCGTCCCGCCGCCCGTCACGAACGAGTGCCTCGGCCGAGAGCCGCACATGCTCGATGAAGCGGGCCGCGTACTCCACCGCATTGACGCCCTGCGGGGCCAATGCCGAATGGCAGGCGAGGCCCCGGAAGGTGACGCGCGCAGCAGACTTCCCCTTGTGGCCGACGACCACCTCCATTCCTGTCGGTTCGCCGACGAAACAGCCGCGCGGGTGCAGGCCCCGTTCCAGCATCCGCGCGATGAGGGGGCGGACGCCGAGGCAGCCGATTTCCTCGTCGTAGGAAATCGCGAGATGGATCGGTGTCGAGAGCCCCGCCGTCATCATCGCAGGCAATGCAGCGAGGCAGACGGCGAGGAAGCCCTTCATGTCGGAGGTGCCGCGACCGTAGAGGCGCCCTGCCTCCTCGCGCAGGACGAAGGGATCGGACGACCAAGGCTGGCCCTCGACCGGGACCACGTCGCTGTGGCCCGAGAGCACGTAACCGGGTTTGTCCCCGGGCCCGACGCTGATCCAGAGAGCCGCCTTGTTGCCGGAGGCGTCCGGGACCCGCTCCACCGCGGCCCCATGACCACGGGCGAAGGCTTCCACCCAGTCGATCAGCGGTAGGTTCGAGCGCGTGCTGACTGTGTCGAAAGCGACGAGCGTGGCGAGAAACGCGACGCTATCGGGCACCTCCGCTCGCGAGGGGGCATCTGACGTTGTCCAGGTCTGTCGCGTCATGGCTTTCACGTCATGGCTTTCGATCGTGTGCCGGAGCAGTGTGTGGCGACCTGTCGGATCCGGGCCGGTGCCGAAACGCGGATCGCCGGTCCCACGACTCCGAAGCCCGGCGGAAACCCCGGGCCCGATCCGAAACCCGAGTCCGGGCAGCGGTCGCCGGAGCGGTAAGCAACCGCCTTGGTAACGGATCAGTCGACGTTCGTCTGCAAAGACGTTTGGACCGTCGCGTCACGGTTTGGCATGATTGACGCTTCCGGCCCAGAGAGGCAGACCTTGCTGCCGCTGGGCTCGGCCCTGCCCGTGCCTCACGCCGTTTCACGATCCACGACGGACATCCTTGATGACGCAGACGCCGGAGACTGCCGGGCGGACCCCCGGCCTGTGCTGGATTCGGGCCGTGGCCGGCCTCGCCATCTCGGGTATCGTCGCCATCTCGGGTGTCGTCGCCCTCGCGGGCGATGCGGCGCAGGCGCGGGACCTTCGGGTCGGCCTGAGCGCCGAGCCGACCTCGATGGATCCGCACTTCCACAACCTCGGGCCCAACAACGCCTTGCGCCGGCACATCTTCGAGTCGCTCGTCGATACGGATGCCCAGATGAGGCTCAAGCCTTCGCTCGCCCTGTCGTGGACGCCGCGGGATACGACTACCTGGGAGTTCAAGCTGCGGCCGGGCGTGACCTTCTCGGACGGCACGCCGTTCACGGCGCAGGACGTGATCTACACCTTCTGCCGGATCCCGCTGGTCGAGAATTCGCCCTCGTCCTTCGCCACCTTCGTCAAACCCTTCACGCGGGTCGAGGCGCCTGATCCGCTCACCGTGGTGGTGACCACCGACGGTCCGCTGCCGCTTCTGCCGACGAACCTTACGGCGCTCGGAATGCTGAGCGCCAAGGCGTCGGGGGCCGCGGGCGCGGTGACCTTCGCCAAGGGCGGCTGCACCGGCATGGGGACGCCGCCGCGGTCCACCGACTTCGCCGATCCGAAGGTCTCGGTCGGCACCGGCCCCTACGTCCTGCGGGAATACGTCCGCGGCACGCAGATCGTGCTGGCGCCGAACCCGTCCTACTGGGGACCCAAGTCCGCCTTCGACAAGGTGACGATGAAGCCGATCCCCTCGACGGGACCGCGGGTCGCGGCGCTGCTCGCCGGCGACGTCGATCTTATCGAGAGCCCGGCGATCCAGGACCTGCCCCGGATCGAGGGGGCCGGGTTCACCGTGACCAAGGGGCTGTCGAACCGCATCATCTACGTCCATCTCGACCAGTTCGATGGGCCGGACTGGAAGACCCCGACCATCAAGGGCACCGACCGGAACCCCCTGCGTGACGTTCGCGTGCGGGAAGCCCTCTCCAAGGCGGTCGACCGGAAGGCCATCGTCGAGCGGGTGATGGGCGGAGTGGCGCAGGCGGCGGGCGAGATCCTGCCTTACCCGCTCTCCGGCACGACCAAGGACTTCCCGATCGTGCCCTACGACCCCAAGGGGGCCAAGGACCTGCTCACGCAAGCCGGTTATCCGAACGGGTTCGAGATCACGCTCGGCACGCCGAACGACCGCTACATCAACGACGAGAAGGTGGCGCAGGTCATCGCGCAGATGTGGACCCGCATCGGCGTGAGGACCGGCATCGACGCCTCCACGGCTTCGACCTTCTTCACCCGGCGCAACAAGTTCGAGTTCTCGGCCTATCTCTCCGGCTGGGGAGCGGACTCGGGCGACATGTCGAACTCCCTGAACTCGCTGCTGCTGTGCTTCGACCCGGTGAAGGGGCTCGGCTTCACAAATCGCGGGCGCTACTGCAACCGCGAGGTCGACCGACTGACGGTCGAGGCGATGGCGACCTTCGAGGAGGCGAAGCGCGAGGATCTGCTTCGGCAGGCCTCGGCGCTTGCCATGAAGGACTACCCGCTGATCCCGCTTCACTTCGAGGTGACGCCCTGGGCCACGGCCAAGGGCCTGCGCTACGTGCCGCGCATCGATCAGTACACGCTGGTGATGAACGTGGAACTGACCCCGTGACGGTCGATCCTCGGGAGCAGCCCTGCCCGTGCTGACCTACCTCATCCAGCGTTTCGGCCAGGCGGTGCTCACGGTCGCTGCCATGGCGACCTTGGTCTTTCTCGGCGTCTATGCCATCGCCGACCCGATCGACGTGCTCGCCGCACCGGACGCGACGCCGGACGAACGCGCGCAGATCAGCCGACGCCTCGGCCTCGACCAGCCCCTCTGGATGCAGTTCGCCACCTGCGTCTGGCGCGCGCTGCACGGCGACCTCGGCCGCTCGTTCGTCTACAACGAGCCGGCCTTCACGGTGATCCTGCAGCGGCTCCCCGCGACCCTGGAACTCGCCTTCACAGCGCTCTTCATCGCGATCGCCCTCGGCCTGCCCCTCGGACTCTGGGCGGGCCTGCGCGCGGAAAAGGCCACCGACAAGGCGATCATGGGCGGGTCCATCCTGGCCTTCTCCCTGCCGAACTTCTGGCAGGGACTGATGCTGGTCCTGATCTTTTCGGTGACGCTGGGCTGGCTGCCGGCCGGGGGGCGTGGCGAGACCGTGCGCGTCCTCGGGCTCGATCTCGGCTTCCTCACCCTCGACGGCCTTCGCCACCTCATCCTGCCGGCCGTGAACCTCGCCCTGTTCAAGCTCGCGGTGGTGATCCGCCTCGCCCGGGCCGGAACCCGTGAGGCCATGCTGCAGGACTACGTCCGGTTTGCCCGCGCCAAGGGATTGCGGCCGGCCCGCATCGTCGGCGTTCATGTCCTCAAGAACATCCTGCTGCCCGTGGTCACCGTGATCGGGCTGGAATTCGGCTCGATGATCGCGTTCGCGGTGGTCACCGAGACGGTGTTCGCCTGGCCCGGCATCGGCAAGCTGCTGATTGATTCGATCAACCGCCTCGACCGGCCGGTGATCGTCGCCTACCTCATGCTGACGGTGTGTCTGTTCGTGCTGATCAACTTCGTCATCGATCTGATCTATGCCGCCCTCGACCCACGGGTGCGCCTCGCGGAAACGGACGCATGACGCCCGCGGCCACTCTCCCGGAAGAGCCGGTCCCGTACCGGGCGGATCCGGTCTGGCGCGCCCACGCTCGCGCGTTCTTCCGCTCCCCCGCGGCCGGCCTCGGCCTCGTCATCCTGGTGGCCGTGGCCCTGGTGGCAGCGCTGGCGCCCTGGATCACGCCGCAGGATCCCTACGACCTTGCGAGCCTCGATGTCATGGATGGCACGCAGCCGCCTGGAAGCCGGAGCTTCGCCGGGCTCACCTACTGGCTCGGAACCGATGCCCAGGGGCGCGACATGCTGTCGGCCATCGTCTACGGGCTGCGCGTCTCGCTCGTCGTCAGCCTCTCGGCGACACTCATCGCCGCGTCCGTCGGCTCCTGCATCGGCGTGCTCGCAGCCAATGCGGGCGGGCGGCTGGACGCCGTGCTGATGCGCCTGGTCGACCTGCAGCTCTCGTTCCCCGCGATCCTGATCGCCCTCGTGTTGCTCGCCGCTTTCGGGCGGGGCATCGACAAGGTGGTGATCGCCCTGGTGACCGTGCAATGGGCCTACTACGCTCGGGCGATCCGGGCCCAGGCCTTGGTGGAACGGCGCCGGGAGTACATGGAGGCGGCCCGGGCGCTCGCGCTCCCGCGCACCAGCCTGATCTTCCGGCACCTCCTGCCGAACTGTCTGGCTCCGGTGATCGTGGTCGCGACCATGCAGGTGGCCCACGCCATCGCCCTCGAAGCCACGCTCTCCTTCCTCGGCGTCGGCGTGCCGGTGACCGAACCCTCCCTCGGGCTTCTGATCAAGAACGGCTACGACTACCTGCTCTCGGGCAAGTACTGGATCTCGACCTTTCCGGGCCTTGCCCTCGTCGCCGTCATCGTGGCCATCAACCTCGTGGGAGACCGTTTGCGCGACGTGCTCAACCCCAGGCTCTCCGCGTGAGCGCGCCGGACCGGACACCGCCGGCCAACGCGCCCGTCCTCGCCGTCGAGAACCTTCAGGTCGCCTTTCGGGCCGGCGGCCGGGAACACCTGGCGGTCCAGGGGCTGGACCTGTCCGTATCCCGCGGCGAGGTGGTGGGGCTCGTCGGCGAATCCGGCTCCGGCAAATCCGTCACCGGGCTTGCCCTCATGGGCCTGATCGACGCTCCGGGCCGTGTCGCCGGAGGAAGGATCGTCTTCGAGGGCCGCGATCTCATGGGCCTGTCCGAGGCCGAGCTTCGGCGCCTGCGCGGCGCCCGCATGGCGATGATCTTCCAGGACCCGATGACCACCCTGAACCCAGTACTCCGGGTGGAAACCCAGATCGTCGAGGCGATCACCGCCCACGAGCGAGTTTCGGCGAAGGCGGCCCGCGCCCGCGCCCGCGAGGCGCTGGTGCGCGTTGGCATCCCCGCGCCCGACGAGCGCCTCGGGGCCTACCCGCACCAGCTCTCGGGCGGCATGCGCCAGCGGATCGCCATCGCCATCGCGCTGCTGCATCGCCCCGCCCTCCTCATCGCTGACGAACCCACCACCGCGCTCGACGTGACGATCCAGGCCCAGATACTGGCGGAGGCGCAGGATCTGTGTGCCGAGATGGGCACCGCGTTGATCTGGATCACCCACGACCTCGCGGTGGTCTCCGGTCTCGCCGACCGGCTCCTCGTGATGTATGCGGGTCGGGTCGTCGAGGCCGGTCCGGTGGCCGAGGTTGTGGAGGCGCCGCTCCACCCCTACAGCGCCGGACTGATCGGCTCGGCCCCGAGCCGCAACAAGCGCGGCGCCCGCTTGGCGCAGATCCCTGGCCTCGCCCCGCCGCTGGGCCGACGTCCACCGGGCTGCGCCTTCGCGCCCCGCTGCTTCAACGTCCGGCCCGACTGTTCCGAGCCTCCGCCCCTGGTCCGCCGGTCGGGCCGGGAGGCCCTCTGCCGGTATCCTCTCAGCGAGACCGTCGTCGCGTGAAGCCCCTCGTGACCCTGGAATCCGTGTCGAAGCGTTTCGGCACAACGCCCTCCCTCGCCGCCCGCATCGCCAGCCTGCTCGGCGAGCGCCGCCGACCCACCAGCGTCCAGGCGGTTTCGGACATCGACATGCGCGTGGACGCCGGCGAAGTCGTCGGGCTCGTCGGTGAGTCCGGTTGCGGCAAGTCCACGCTCGCCCGCCTCGTGGCCGGTCTCCACGTGCCGAGCGACGGGCGCGTCCGACGCGCGGGCGTGGATCTCACCGAGATGACCCCCACCGAGCGCCGGGCCGCTCAGCTCAGCGTGCAGATGGTGTTTCAAGACGCCACGGCCTCACTCAATCCACGCATGCGCGTTCTCGACATCGTCGGCGAGGCGCCCGTCGCCCATGGCCTCGTGAGCGCCGGGGCCAAGCGAGACTACGTCGCCGACCTCCTCGCGCGCGTGAGCCTCGGGCCAGATGCGATGGCCCGCTTCCCCCACCAGTTCTCCGGGGGGCAGCGAGCCCGGATCGGCATCGCCCGGGCGCTGGCGGTGCAGCCGAAGATGCTCGTCCTCGACGAGTCCGTTGCGGCCCTCGACGTCTCGATCCAGGCCCAGGTGCTCAACCTCTTTCTCGACCTGCGCCGCGATCTCGGGCTGACCTACCTGTTCGTCAGCCACGATCTCGGGGTGATCGAGCACGTGGCGACACGGGTCCTGGTCATGTATCTCGGCCGCATCGTCGAGGAGGCGCCGGTGGAGGCACTGTTCGCCGCCCCGGCCCATCCCTACACGATCAGCCTCCTCGCGCAGACGCCGCGGCTCGTGCCGAGCAAGCGCCGCTTCCAGGGGCTCGTCGGCGAGCCTCCCTCGCCCCTGGCTCCGCCGCCCGGCTGCGCCTTCCATCCGCGCTGTGCCCATGCCATCGCGCGCTGCCGGGTCGAGCGACCGGTGCTGCGCAGCCTTGCGGGTGAACGCCACGTCGCTTGCCACCTGGAACGATCGGAGTTCGGATGAGGTCAGCCCCCGAGCTCTGCCCGTCACGAGGATGATCGATGGACCGGACCCCAAAGGCCGGATGATCAGAAATCCCGGGCAAATCGTCAGGGCAGTCCGACCGCCATGCGTCTTTCTCCAAGCCGCTGACTTCTCCAAGCAGCTGAGGTGCTCCAGGCAGCTGACTTGCTCCAAGCCTCTGAAATGAACGCCGGCAACCATCGTCACGCCCGGCTGGGGCCGCCGGCTGGACGTAGATTCCTGAACCAAGACCGTTCACGCAGATACAGCCTGGACATTCCCGCGAGAAGGCCGTTTGCACATGACACGAGACGCTCTGTCCCTCGGCATCATCGGCGCCGGCATCATGGGGGAACGCATGCTCGGCGTCGTGTCCGCTCAGACGGACATTCCCGTGCGCGTTGCCGGGATCTGGGATCCATCCCCCGCCTCGCTGGACCGGATCGCCTGCACGTTTCCGGCGGTGACAAGGATGGCAGATGCCGACGCGCTGATCGCGGCAAGTACGTGTGTCTACGTGGCTTCGCCGCCCGGCTCGCATATCGGCTACGCCCGGAGGGCCTCGGCCGCGGGGCGCAGCGTTTTCCTGGAGAAGCCCCTCGCTGTCGACCTGGAAGAGGCACGCCGGTTCGTGGCGGAGGGCGACGCTGTGGGCGCAGTGAACTTCCCGTTCGCGTCCTCTCCTGCGGTGGCCACCATCGCACGCTGGATCGCCGAGGGCGCAATCGGCGCCCCGCGTCGTCTGGTGATCGATGTGGCCTTCGCGCATTGGCCGCGGCCCTGGCAGACCGACGCCGCGGCCTGGCTCGACGCGCGCAGGGAGGGCGGCTTCACGCGCGAAGTCGTCTCGCATTTCCTGTTCCTGACCCGACGTCTCGTGGGCCCGCTGCGCGAGCTGCGGGGCAATGCCAACTTTCCCGAGCCCCACCGCTCCGAACGGGCGATCCAGGCGACGCTCCGAGCGGGCGACGTACCGGTCTTCGTCACCGGCCAAGTCGGTGGAACCCGGCAGGACGACCACAACACCTGGACCCTCCTGGGCGAGAGCGGGGCGGTTCGCCTGCGGGATTGGTCGATCGCCGAGCGGCTACGGCCGAACGGACAATTCGAGACGGCACCGGATGCGTTGCCCAACGACCAGGCACGGCTGGTCGCCCTCCGGCGTCAGCTCGACGGTGTCGTCCGGATGACCCGTGGCGAGCCGCACGCGCTCGCCACCTTCGTCGAGGCGCTGGAGGTCCAGGAAGTCGTCGAAGGGCTCGTCGCCCGATAGGCTCGACCTGACGTCAGCCTGAACAGCAGGCAATGGCGGTGGCGGTTGACCCACGGGCCATCGACCGCACCGGTCGATGCGGATTGCCATGAGGACGTCCCTGGGTATTCCCTGCGCGAACGCCGATTGAGGCCTGACCGGGAATGCGTTGAGATGGATCGCCCTGCCGAGCCGGCCCGGCCCGCCCCGCCTGCCGACGCAATCCCGCTGTCCCGCCGCGTTCCTTTCGCCCGGCAGATCGCCGACACCCTGCGGGATCTGATCGTTCGTGGCGATCTGGCTGCGGGGAGCCGGATCGTCGAGCGCACGCTGTGCGAACGCTTGAGCGTCTCGCGCACGCCCCTGCGCGAGGCTTTGAAGCTTTTGGAGGCCGATGGTCTGATCGAACTCAGCCAAAATCGCGGTGCGCGGGTCATGTCCATGACGATCACGGAGGCCGGGCACCTGTTCGAGCTGATCGCAGGCCTGGAGGGTTTTGCCGCGGAGTTGGCCGTTGCTCGCGCATGCCCTGACGACATCATCGCTCTGGAGCTTCAGCATGCGCAAATGCTTAAGCATTACGCTGACCAGGAGAAAGATGCTTACTTTGCGCTCAACAATGCCATCCACGACGCCGTGGTTCGCCTGTCCGGGAACCCGCTCCTGATCGCGACCCATGCGTCGATCCTGTTGCGGGCCCGACGGGGACGCTACATGGCGATCGTTGACCCTCTGCGCTGGCGCGAGTCCGTTGCTGAGCACGCGGCGCTGATGGCGGCATTCCGGTCCTGCGATGCGCCCGCGGCCGGTGCCGTGTGGCGGCAGCATCTTCGGAGGACGGGTGAAACCGTCCGTACCGCGCTGGGCCAGCCAGCGGTTTCCGCGGACGGGGCGAGCGAACAGCATTCCGCCGAGACGTGCCTTACCGGCTCCGAGACCCACCGACCCAGTTCGGACTGACCGTCCGACCCGAACTCACGCGCCCGGTCGCGAAGTCGCAGTCCCCCGGATGTCCGTCGGCATCGCACCCTTCGGTCTGCGGCCTTCCACCTGGCGTGCGTGCCTGCCAGTCACGCGTCGTCTTCGCTGATTATACTCGCTTTTTACCGATGGCATGCAATTTGGATGGGGTGATCACCTGTCCGGCGAACCGATTGCGAGACTGCCATGGTCGCGAAGATCCACCTCAGGCACCCGAACCGCCGCGGGCTCCTGCGCGTCGGGGGGCTCGCGGGCCTGGGCTCGGTGTCCTTGCGCCGATCGGCCTGGGCGGCAGCAGAGACGACGCTCGAAGCGATCCGCCGGGCCGGGCTCGTGCGCGTCGGCTGCGAGGCCGCGTACCGGCCCTTCACCTTTCGCGAGGGCGGCAATGTGGTCGGCTACGATGTCGATCTCGCCGCGCTGCTCTTCGCACCCCTCGGCGTCATGGTCGAGATGGTGGACACGGCTTGGGCCGGCGTGATCCCGGCCCTCTACGCCGGCAACTTCGACCTGATCATGACCTCGCTCACCTACACCAAGGAGCGCGTTCAGCGCGTCGGCTATACGATCCCCTACGCGGAGGCGACCCAGGAACTCCTCGTCCGCGCATCCGATGCCCAGGCAATCCGCTCCCTCGATGGGATGGCCGGCAAGATCCTCGGCGTGAAGCTCGGCTCGGCCGGCGACACCATGAAGGCCGGGCCCGACGCGAAGCTGAAGGCCGCCGCCGGCACCGGATTCTCGGAGGTCAAGACCTACGACGATCACCCCGCGGCCTATCTCGCACTGGCTCAGGGTTCCGTCGATGGGGTGATCAACACGCTTGCGACCCTGACGCAGGTCACCAAGGATGCGCCCGGACGGTATGCCGTTGTCCGCGATATCGGGCCCCGCAACTGGGCCGGTATCGGGGTGCGGAAAGAGGATGCGGCGCTGATCGCGTTCCTCGACGCACGGATCACCGCCCTGAAGGCGAGCGGCGATATCTACGCCCTGCAGGAGAAATGGTTCGGCATCCGCATGGATCTCGCCGACCACATCCCGACCTTCTCCTGAGGCGATGCCGTGAGCATCGATTGGGCCGTCGTCGCGATGGCCATACCACTCCTGGCGCAGGGCGCCCTCACGAGCCTGAGGATCGCCGCCCTCGCAGGTCTCCTCGGGTTGGCAGGGGGCGTCGCGCTCGGCCTGATCGCCCTCGGCGGCTTTACGCCGGCGCGCCTCGCCGTTCGGGCCTACGTGGACTTCATCCGTGGAACGCCGCTCCTCATCCAGATCTTCATCGTCTTCTTCGGCCTTCCGATGCTCGGATGGCGGCCCGGCGAATACCTGTCGGGGGTCATCGCGCTCTCGCTGAACAGTGCCGGCTATATCGCCGAGATCGTGCGCGGCGCGGTCGGTTCGATCGAACGGGGCCAGACAGAGGCGGCGCAGTCCATCGGGCTCACCCGCGGCAAGATCCTGCTCCACGTCCTGCTGCCGCAGGCCATCCGCCCGATGACGCCCGCGCTGACCAACGACCTGATCACCCTCGTGAAGAACACCTCCCTGCTGTCGGTGATCTCCGTCTACGAGCTGACCCGCTCCGGCCAGGCGATCATCGCGTCACACTTTTCCCCACTGGAGATCTTCGCGTTGCTGGCGCTGTACTACTACCTCATCATTTCAGTGCTGGCTTACATCTCCAGATTGATCGAACGGAAGCTCCCCGCATGGTAGGGCCCGAACGATCATCCCTCCCCGCGCCGGCGCCGCTGCTGTCCATCCGGAACCTGTGCAAGCGGTTCGGGGACCGCATGGTCCTCAAGGATGTCTCCTTCGAGATCGGCGCGGGCGAGGCCGTGGTGCTGATCGGGCCATCGGGCTCGGGCAAGACCACGGTGCTGCGCTGCCTGAACCAGCTCGAGACCCCCACATCGGGCACGATCACCCTGGCGGGCGACGTCATCGGCGGCAGCCTAGCTCCGGATGGGACACGGTGGAAGCCTTTCGGTGAGGCAGACATCGCCGGCCAGCGCCGACGCTTCGGCTTCGTGTTCCAACGCTTCAACCTTTTCCCCCACCTCTGCGCCTTGCAGAACGTCGCTCTGGGACCGCGCCTGACCCTGGGACTACTGAAGGCCACGGCCGAGGCGCGCGCGGCGGCGCACCTGGAGTGGGTTCGGCTCGCAGACCACCGGGACAAGCGGCCCGGGCAACTCTCCGGCGGCCAGCAACAGCGTGTGGCCATCGCGCGTGCGCTCGCCATGGAGCCGGAGTTGATCCTCTTCGACGAGCCGACCTCCGCGCTCGATCCCGAACTCGTTCACGAAGTCCTCGACGTCATGCGCGCTCTTGCCCGCGACGGCATGACGATGATCGTCGTCACGCACGAGATGAGCTTCGCACGGCAGGTCGCCCACCGCATGGTCTTCATGGCGGACGGGGCGATCGTCGAGCAGGGCGCGCCCGACGCCCTCTTCACCGCGCCGCAGCACGAGACGACGCGCCGCTTCCTCGCCCACGTGCGGAATCGATGACCCCGATGCGTCCGCTCGACCTCCTGCTGACGGGCGCCACGGCGCTGACGGCGAACCCCCGCGACCCGGTGATCGCCGATGCCGTCATCGGGATCACGGCCAACCGCATCACGCGGATCGGTCGTGCTCCGGCCGGCGAGCCCCTGCCCGTTGTGCGCCGTGTCCTGCATCTGCCGGGACGCGTCATCACGCCCGGCCTCGTCAACATCCACACGCATACGACCCTCGCCATGGTGCGCGGCGTCGCTGAGGATCTGGGCTTCGCCCCGGCCTACACGCCGGGCATCCCGCAGGGGCACATGGTGACCCCGGACGAGGCCTGCGCCATCGCTCGGCTCGGGGCCCTCGAGGCGCTGCTGTTCGGCTCGACGCTGATCAACGATACCTTCGTGCATGCCGATGTGATCACCCCAGCGATGGCGGAGCTCGGTCTCCGGGTCTGGTCCTGCGGCCGCATCCACGACGTCGATTTCAGCGGCGTCTCGACGGGGCGCTGGGTGCATCGGGACGCTATCGGCGACCAAACCCTCGGGGAGGCGCTCGACCTCGCCGCGCGCTACGAGGGCCGCAGTGACCTTCGGATCGGCGTCCAGCTCGCGGCGCACGCGCCCGATACCTGCTCGACGCCGTTCCTTCGGCGGATCGCGGAGGCGGCCCGCTCGACCGGCCTGCGGGTCACGACGCACCTGTCCCAGAGCAAGGTCGAAGTCGCCCGCATCCGCGAGCGGGACGGGGTGAGCCCGCCCGAACTTCTCGACGCGGTCGGGCTTCTCGACGATCGGTTGCTCGCCGCCCACTGCATCCACGTCAGCGAGGCCGACATCGCCCGCATCGGGCGTGCGGGTATCGGCATCGCGCATATCGCGAAGGGCAATGCCACGGGGGGAACGATCGCCCCCACCGCACGCCTGCGCGCGGCGGGGGCACGGCTGACCCTCGGCACCGACAACATGCACGCGGATATGGTGGAGGTGATGCGCTGGGCGCTCGCCATGGGCCGCATCCAGGCCGGCGCGGTCACCGCGGAGTGGCAACCCGAGGCCGTGTTCGACATGGCGACGATGGCGGGCGCCCGCGCCATGGGACTCGCGGACGAGATCGGGAGCCTGGAGCCCGGCAAGCGGGCGGACCTCGTCGTTTTCGATTTCCGCCGCCCGCACCTGGCGCCGAACCGCAATCCCCTCGGGAACCTCGTCCACACCGCGCAGGGACGGGACGTCGAGATGGTTCTGGTCGACGGCGCCGTCGTGGTGGAGGACGGCCGCCCCACCCGCGCCGATGCCGACACGATCCGGCGCGACGCCGAGCGCGCCATCACGGCCTTGTGGGAGCGCGCCCGGGCATGAAGATCCTGCTTCTCAATCCGAACACCTCCACGGCGATGACGGAGCGGATGTCGACGGAGGCCGCCGGAGCCCTGGCGCCCGACACCGACCTGACCGCCATCACGGCGATCCGGGGCCTGCCCTACATCGCGAGCCGGGCCGAGGCGCAACTGGCCGGCAGCACTGTCCTCGAAATGCTGGCCGAGCATCGCCGGGGGTACGACGCGGCCATCATCGCGGCCTTCGGCGATCCCGGCCTGATCGCGGCGCGGGAACTCTTCGACCTGCCCGTGATCGGCATGGCGGAAGCCGCAATGCACACCGCCTGCATGCTCGGACAGCGGTTCGCCATCGTCACCTTCTCACCCACCCTGCTGCCCTGGTACGAGGATGCCGTCGCACTCGCCGGCCTCGGCGCGCGCTGTTCGGCTCTGCGGGCCGTCCGGGTGGGGTTCCGCTCGGTCACCGAGGTCCAGCATGAGTTGGAAGGCGAGATCGCCGAGCTGATCCGGCGAACGATCCGGGAGGACGGCGCCGACGTGGTGGTGCTCGCCGGCGCTCCCCTGACGGGCCTCGCGAAGCGCCTTCGCGCAGAGATGTCCGTTCCCCTCGTGGACCCGCTCGCCGCGGCCCTGGGCCAGGCGCAGGCCCTGGTCCGCCTGGCACCCGCGCCGGCGCGCGCCGGTCGCTTCGCGCGGCCCGGGGCCAAGGCGACCGCAGGTCTGGCGCCCGCTCTCGCGCGGTGGATCGAACACCGTGAGGAGCCGGGATGAGGCAGGAGCCGTTCGACCCGCCGCCCGCGACGCTGGCGGGATGCGGGCGGCCTTCGGATCTGTCACGGGAGCAGCCATCTCATTATTGGGCGCCGGCAGACGACATCGCTCATCGTATTGTCTTCATCGGGAGGCGGATTTTGCTGTTGTTTCTCAAATACTGACGGCGAACACGGCCGCCTTGTTTCGGGGAGACATCCTCGGTCGTTCTGGCATCCGTTTTGCTGAGCCTTCGCTTATCGCCTGGAGTACTCTGATTTGTCTCAGTCACCACACCTGACGAAGCTCTCCCGCCGCGCGGTGCTCGCTCTCCCGGTCGGCCTTGCGGCGGCCTCGGGACACGTGGCCGCCGCCGAACCCCGGCGGGGCGGCACGATGGTGATGATCGTGCATCCCGAACCTTCGACGCTGGCGCACTACGCCGTCACCGCCGGCAACATCCCGCCCATCGCGACACAGGTCTACGAGGGGCTGTGCACCTATGACTGGGACCTGAACCCTCAACCGAACCTGGCCCGATCGTGGGAGATCGCGCCCGACGGCAAAACCATCACCTTCAAGCTGCAGGAGGGCGTGACCTTCCACAACGGCAAGCCGTTCACCAGCGCCGACGTGCAGTACTCGTTCATGGAAGTCCTGAAGAAGTACAACCCGATCGCCCCGGTGATGCTGACGGAACTGACGTCGGTCGACACGCCTGATCCCCAGACGGCGGTTCTGCACCTCGCCAACCCGGCGCCGTACCTGATGAAGGCCCTGTCCGGGCGTGACCTTCCGATCCTGTGCAAGTCCGTCTTCGAGGGGACCGATGTCCTCCAGAACCCCAGCGCCAACAAACCGATCGGCACCGGGCCGTTCAAGTTCGTGAGTTGGGAGCGTGGGCAGTCCGTGCGGCTCGATCGGAACGAGCATTACTGGAAACCCGGCCTGCCCTACCTCAACCGCATCATCGCCCGTTTCATCCCGGATGCGGGAACCCGGTCGGCGGCGATGGAGGCCGGCGAGGCCCATTTCGCCGCCTACAGCGCGGTGAACTACGCCGACCTGGCACGCATGACGTCCAATCCCATCCTGGGGCTGACGACCAAGGGCTACGAGATGACGCCGGCCCAGAGCGTGCTCGAACTCAACGGCCGGCACCCGCAACTCCAGAAGAAGGGCGTGCGCCAGGCGATCGCCTATGCGATCGATCGCAACGTCATCCTGCGGGACGTCATGTACGGCTACGGCCAGCCCGCGACCGGTCCGCTCAGCCGCAAATTCAAGACGGCCGGGCTCTACACGGACGACCTGCGACGGTTCGACGTTCCGGATCGCATCGAGATCGCCAACCGTCTGCTCGACGAGGCCGGCGCGCCGCGCGGCGCCGACTCCATGCGCTTCGGCCTGCATCTGGAGGTCAATTCATTCGGCGAACAATGGCTGCGGCAGGCCGAATACCTGAAGCAGGCCCTGGCACCGGTCGGCATCGACGTGACGCTGCGGTCGGAGGACACGGCGACGTGGCTCCGGCGGGTCTACACGAACTACGACTACGACCTGAACGAGCCGTTCCTGAGCCAGGGCGTCGATCCGGTCTATGGCCTGAACAAGCAGTTCCTGACGTCGCAGATCCGCAAGGGCGTCACCTTCGTCAACGACATGTTCTACAGCAACCCGGAGGTCGACCGGATGCTCGACGCGGGCATGCGCGAGCCAGATCCGATCAAGCGCGGCGACATCTACAAGAAAGTTCAGCAGATCCTTGCCGAGGACTGCCCGATGGTCTGGCTGATCGACGTACAATACGTCAGCGTGTTCAACACGAAGCTGCACGACCACACCACAGGTCCGCTGGGGACGCAGCAGGCGTTCGAGCGGGCCTGGATGGACAAGTAGCGTCGTGCGGCTCGCGCGCTATCTCGGCCACCGGATCCTGCTGGCGATTCCGGTGGTGCTCGGCATCGTCGTGCTCAACTTCTTCCTCATTCATCTCGCGCCCGGCGACGCGGCCTCGGTCCTGGCGGGCGAGAGCGGTGCGGCGAGCCCCGAATACCTGGAGCAGTTGCGGCAGAAGTTCGGGCTGGACCAGCCGCTCGGCACGCAGTTCCTCGTCTACCTGACGAACATGCTGCACCTGAACCTTGGATACTCGTTCCGCAACGACAGTCCGGTCACCGACCTCATCCTCGACCGGCTCTGGCCGACGGGCCTGCTGATGCTGACGGCCTTCGGGGCCGCCCTCGTGGCCGGGACCCTGCTGGGGTTGATCGCCGCCACACGGCGGAACTCGTGGCGCGATAGCGTCATCTCGCTCGTGAGCCTCGTCGCCTACGCGACGCCGGGCTTCTGGCTCGGCCTGATGATGATCGTGGTCTTCGCGATCCATCTCGGCTGGCTCCCGACCAGCGGCTTCGACACGGTCGGCGCCGACACCGAGGGCTGGGATCAGGTTTGGGACGTTGCCCGCCATCTCGTGATGCCGGCCATCGCCCTGTCGCTGTTCTATCTCGCCGTCTACGCCCGGGTGATGCGGGCCTCCGTGCTGGAGCAGGTCGGCATGGACTACGTCACCACGGCGCGCGCCAAGGGCCAGACCGAAACCCGGATCATGACGGGGCACGTTCTGCGCAACGCGCTTCTCCCCGTCGTGACCATGGCGGGCGTTCAGGCCGGCAACCTGATCGGCGGGTCCATCGTCGTCGAGACGGTCTTCGGCTGGCCGGGAATCGGCACGCTGGCGTTCAACGCCCTGCAATCCCGTGACCTGAACCTGCTGCTGGGGATCTTCTTCGTGTCGGCCTGCCTCGTCGTTCTGGTGAACCTCGCGGTCGATCTCATCTACACCGCCCTCGATCCGCGAATGGAGCTCTGAGCATGGGCGCCGGTCTCGCGCGCTTCGCCCGCAACCGCATGGCCCTGTTCGGTGCGGCCATCCTGCTCGGGCTTCTGCTTCTGGTCCTGGCGACGCCAGCCCTCTTTCCAGGCGATCCATTCCGCCTCGTCGGGCCTGCCCTCCAGCCACCAGGCGGGCGCTTCCTGCTCGGCACCGATACCCTCGGGCGGGACGTCGCCGCGCAGATCGCCTACGGCGCCCGCACCTCCCTGCTGATCGGCGTCGGCGCAACGCTCGGCGCCATCCTCTTCGGCGTGATCGTCGGCGGATTGGCCGGGTACTACCGCGGCGCCGTCGAGATCGTCCTCATGCGGGTCACCGAGTTCTTCCAGACCATTCCGGCCTTCGTCCTCGCGATCCTGATCGTGGCGATCCTCTCGCCCTCCGTGACGAGCGAGATCATCGCCATCGCGGCCGTGTCCTGGCCGGGCATCGCGCGCCTCGTCCGGGGCGAGTTCGCGGCCCTCGGTGGCCGGGAGTTCATCCTCGCCTGCACGGGGCTCGGGGCCAGCGACGCCCGGATCATCTTCCGGCACATGCTGCCGAACTGCACCGCGCCGATCATCGCGGTCGGCTCTCTGCTGATCGGCACGGCGATCCTGATCGAGGCCGGGCTCGCCTTCCTCGGCCTCGGCGACCCCAACGTGATGAGTTGGGGCCTGATCATCAGCGCCGGCCGCGCGGTTCTGCGTTCGGCGTGGTGGATCTGCACCTTCCCGGGCATCGCCATCCTGCTCACGGTGCTGGCCATCAATCTCGTGGGCGATGGATTGAACGAAGCCCTGAATCCGAGGCTGCGCGAGCGATGACCACCCCCGTTCTCGACATCGAGAAGCTCTCGATCGGCCTGCCGCCCGGAGCGGACCGCGCCCAGGCCGTGACGGATGTCGACCTCGCCCTCCGGGCCGGGGCGGTGACCTGCCTGATCGGCGAGAGTGGATCGGGGAAGTCGATGGTGGCGCGCGCGATCCTGGGATTGCTGCCGAAGCCGCATGTCCGCATTGTCGGCGGCCGCCTCCTGTTCGAGGGGCAGGACCTCGCGGCGATCGATGAGAGCGGGATGCGGGCGATCCGGGGCGCCAGGATCGCGATGATTTTCCAGGAGCCGATGACGGCCTTGAACCCCCTCCATACGATCGGGCGCCAGCTCGACGAGATCCTGCGCATTCACACGACGACCGGCCGCGCCGCGCGTCGCGACAGGATCCTCGCGCTTCTCGACAGCGTCCACCTGCCGGACCCGGCACGCCTCGCTCGCGCGTTCCCGCACCAATTGTCGGGCGGGCAGCGACAGCGCGCGATGATCGCCATGGCGCTCGCGCTCAAACCGCGCCTGCTGATCGCGGACGAGCCGACCACGGCTCTCGACGTGACCACCCAGGCGCAGATCCTTCACCTGATCCGTGACCTTCAACGCGAGCACGGCACCTCGGTCCTGTTCATCACGCATGATTTCGGCGTGGTCGCCGATATCGCCGACAGCGTGGCGGTCCTGCAAAAGGGACGGCTGGTGGAGCAAGGCGGCGTCGCGGACGTCCTCGGCCGCCCCCAGCATCCGTATACCCGCTCGCTCATCGCCGCCGTGCCGAAGCTGGCGCCGCCTCCGGTCCGGCCAGCGAGTACGGCACCCCTGGTCGTGGAGGGACGTAAGATCGAGAAGGCCTACGGGGCACGCGGGCTGTTCGGCGGCCGGGCGATCCGGGCGCTGGCCCAGGTCGATGTCGAACTCCGGCGCGGGGAGACCCTCGGAGTGGTCGGGGAGAGCGGCTCCGGCAAGAGCACCCTGGCGCGCGCCGTGACCCGGCTCATGCCGGTGGATGGCGGCGAAATCCTGCTCTCGGGCCACAACGTCGCCGACCTGAGCCGCGCCCAGATGCGCCCGCATCGCAAGCGCGTGCAGATGGTGTTCCAGGATCCCTACGCCTCCCTCGATCCGCGCCAGCGCGTGATCGACATCATCGCGGAGGGACCGATCATCCACGGCACCACGCCCGCGGTGGCACAGGAGGAAGCGCGCGTGCTGCTCGGACTGGTCGGCCTCGATCCGTCGGCCGCGCGACGCTTTCCCCACGAGTTCAGCGGAGGCCAGCGCCAACGGATCGGTATCGCCCGCGCGCTCGCTCTCCGGCCGGATATCCTGGTCGCCGACGAACCGGTCTCCGCGCTCGACGTTTCGGTGCAGGCCCAGATCCTCGCGCTTCTTGCCGACATCAAGGCTCGGCTTCAGCTCAGCATGCTGTTCGTCACCCACGATCTGCGCGTCGCCCTCCAGGTCTGCGACCGGATCGCCGTGATGCGGCAGGGGGCTGTGGTCGAAGTCGGCCCCACGGCAGAGATCTACGCGTCGCCGAAGCATCCCTACACGGCCGCCCTGTTCGCCGCCGTACCCGGCGCCGACTGGCAGGAACGGGCGAGCCGGCCCATTCACGAGCGGACACACGCATGACCCCACCCCCTGGAAACGCCATCGAAGCCTTCCTGCCCGGACCCCGGGCCAAGGTCGCGGGGGCCCCGTCGGGTCCGCTTGTCGGTCTCACTTTCGCGGTCAAGGATCTGATCGACGTCGCCGACATTCCGACCGGCGGCGGCAATCCGGACTGGCCGCGTGTCCATCCGACGCCGACCCGGCATGCGGCCGTCGTGCGGTCCCTGCTGGACGCCGGAGCCTCCGTCGTCGGGAAGACCGTTACGGACGAGGTCTCGCTCGGCATCCTGGGCGAGAACGCGCATGACGGCACCCCCCTGAACCCGGTCGTGCCCGATCGTGTCCCCGGAGGCTCATCCAGCGGGTCGGCCTCCGCCGTGGCTGCCGGGGCGTGCGATTTCGCCCTGGGAACAGACACGGGCGGCTCGGTGCGCGTCCCGGCGAGTTTCTGCGGACTCTACGGGATTCGCCCGACCCATGGTCGCGTCGACTTCACCGGCATCGCCCCGCAGGCGCCGACCTCCGATACGTGCGGATGGTTCGCCCGCGACGCTGGCACGTTGTCCCGGGTCGCCGAGATCCTGCTCGGCGACCCGCTTCCGACCACCCTGCGCTCTCGCCTGCCCCCTCGCCTGCTCGTCGCCACCGATGCCTTCGGCTTCGCGGACGCTTCGGTGCAGGCCGCACTGGCACCCATGGTCGACCGGCTCGCGAGCCTGATCGGACATCGGCAGGACGTGACCTTGGCGCCGCAGGGCTTGTCGGTCTGGCAACGGGCGCAGCGGGTGCTGCAGGGAAGCGAGGCCTGGGCGACGTTCGCGCCTTGGATCGATACCTGCAATCCCCGCATGGCCTTCGGCGTCGCCCGGGCCCTCATCCAGGGCTCGATGATGTCGGAGGCCGAGCGGAATGCCGCGACCCTCATGCGGATCGAGGCGCGGGCGCGGATGGCCCTCCTCCTCCCGCCGGGCACGATCCTGTGTCTGCCGACGACACCGTTCGCGGCGCCGCCCAAAGGACTGCCCCTCCACCTGCTCAACCCGCTGCGTGAACGCATCAGCTGCCTCACCAGCCATGGCGGCCTGACGGGTGTGCCGCAGGTGAACCTTCCGGGCGCTACGGACCAGGACGCCCCGGTCGGCCTGTCGATCATCGGGGGTGTCGGAACGGATCTCGACCTGATCCGGGTCGCGGTTGCTATGGAGAGATGAGCGATGGATGCCAGCCTGAACCAGCCGCACGTGGTCGCCGAAGTGTCCGCCCTGTTCGAACGCTACGAGCAGGCGCTGATCGACAAGGATGTGGGTGTCCTGGACGACACGTTCTGGGATAGCCCCCACACGATCCGCTATGCTGTCCACGAGAACGGTTATGGCTTCGCGGCAATCCATGCCGCCCGCGTCGCCGCCGTCCCGGTGCCCGGGGGCATCAAGGAGGCCCGCATTCGCCTCGAGATCCTGACCGTGGGCACGGATCTCGCCACGGTGAACCTCGAGTTCAAGCCACGGGGAAAGCCCGGGATCGGCCGTCAGAGCCAGACGTGGTTCCGTTTCCCGGAGCAGGGGTGGAAGGTGATCGCCGCCCACGTGTCGATCATGCCCCCGGCGTCGGAGGGCGCCGGGGCCTGATCGCGCGCGCTAGGTCTCGAGCCAGGCGCGGACAGCGTTCTTGAGGAACGCGGCGTCCGCCGGAATGCCGGCGGGATTGCCGGCCCGGTGTCCCCAGATGCTGGGGATCGGCGTCAGCGCGGCGGTGCGCAGCCGGGATCGTTCGGCCGCGTTGTCGGCAACGCGGAAGTACAGGTCGGTCTCCCCCGGCATGAGCAGGACCCGGGCGGTGATCGCTCCGAGCGCCCGGTCCAGGTCCCCGCCGTAGCGATCGCTGGCACTGATGTCGCTCGCTTCCCAGGTCTGGAGCTGCGCGTAGAGGTCCGCTGCGGGACGGCGCGCGAAGCGCTCCTCCCAATCGGATCGCAGGAACGTCTCCAGATCCGGGGCGCCGAGGGCGACCTCGTGCAGGTTGGCGCGATAGAAGTCCTGGCTCAGCGCCCAACCGGCATAGATGCGCCCGAACGCCCGCAACGCAGCCTTCGGTTCAGAGAGGAAACGCCCTGGCCCGCGGTATTCCGGCGCGGCTTCCAGAACCGCCAGCAACCCCTTTAGGAAGACCCGGTTGTGCGTGGCCGTCCGGGCGCTTCCACAGACGACGACCGCGCGTTCGACGGCCTCGGGAAACAGGGCGGCCCAGTGATAGGCCTGCTGCGCACCCATCGACCAGCCGTAGACGGCATGCAGCCGTTCGATCCCCCAGATGTCTGCCAGGAGGCGTCGCTGGGCATGAACGTTGTCCCAAGTGGTCACGAGACCGGGCCAGGCCGGTGTCCCCGACGGGCTGGTCGAGAGGCCGTTGCCGAACATGTCGGGAATGACGACGAACCAGCGCGTGGGATCGAGCACGCCGTCAGGACCGATCAACCATTCCAGGTCGGGGTGTTGGGCGGAATAGCTGGTCGGATAGAGCACGACGTTGTCCCGGGCAGCGGAAAGCGTACCGTGCGTCTTCCAGGTCAGACGTGCATCGGGGAGGATGTCGCCCGATTGCAACCGCAAATCACCGAGGTGGTAAGAGCCGGTATCCGTAGGCCAGCCGCCCATGTGGTGCTCCTTGTTCGTCGAACATGCAGGACTGAAGACCAGCGCGTCGCGCGGGAGGGCACTCCACGGGCGAGGCGGTGAAGACGGGCGTACCCCATCCCGCAGCGCGACGTTAGCACGATGACGCGTCATGGCGATGTCGACGCGCCGCTCAGAGTCTCGATGAGACGCGCCCCCAGGAGGGCTCGGGCGTCGTCGCCGAGGCGGTCACTCGCAGGCACACCCGATGGCCGGCCGGACGTGGTCCTCGCGACCGGCACGGTCAGGCCGGGGCCGCCCATCAGGGCCAAGGGTGGTCCCAGCATGCGACGGCCCGCGCCGTCTCCGTATCAGCCTTGATCGAAGCGCTGCCTGGCTTCCGCCGTCATGGGGGCGAACAGATTGACGAGCGTGCCGTCCGGGTCACGCAGGAGCAGGGAGCGGTTACCCCACGGCATCGTTGTGGGCGGCTGCACCACCACAACGGCGATGCTGGACGTGATCCGTGCGAGTTCCGCGTCCACGTCGCCGACCCGGAACTCGATGATGACGCTTCGGTTGGCTGCAGGCTCGGCGACCGCGTCCCCGCCGAAGAAGCCCAGCGTACGCGTGCTCCCAATCGCCAGCGTTGCGCCCGGCGTGCGGATCTCGATGAAGTCGGGCGTGTAGCGCGTGGCGGTAAGCCCCGTCACGGCCTCGTAGAAGCTGACGAGACGGTCGACGTCGGCGGTGATGATACGGGTCGAGGCAAGATGCACGTCGTTCTCCGGAGCAAGTGCGGTTTTGTCCCCGCCGAGGATGGACGTAGCCGAACCCTGCTGACAGCATCCTGTCAGGAGAGATGAGCCGATGCGCCGCGCCGACCGCCTGTTCCAGATCATCCAGATCCTGCGCCGCTCGGCGCGTCCGATCACGGCCGCGGTGCTGGCGGGCGAACTCGAAGTGACCGTCCGCACGGTCTACCGCGACGTCGCGGACCTGATCGCGCAGCGCGTGCCGATCCGTGGCGAGGCTGGGGTCGGCTACGTCCTCGACGGCGCGTACGACATGCCGCCGCTGATGCTCAGCGCCGACGAACTGGAAGCGGCGGTGATCGGTGCGCAGTGGGTCGCAATGCGGGGCGATCCGGGGCTGGCGAGCGCTGCACGCAACCTGCTCGCCAAGATTTCCGAGGTCGTCCCCGATCACCTGCGCCCGTTCATCGCTGACCCGGGCGTCAGCGCCGGCCCCACGCGGCCCGCATCCGCCGATGGCCTCGACATGGCGCGGCTGCGCGCCGCGATCCGCACCGGGTGCAAGGTGCGCATCAGCTATCGTGACGAAGCTGGCCGTGCGAGCGAGCGCGTCGTCTGGCCGGTGATGGTCGGCTACGCCGAAACCGTCCGGCTGCTCGCGGCATGGTGTGAATGGCGGCAGGCCTTCCGCCACTTCCGCACCGACCGCATCGAGGCTTCGGCCTTCCTCGACGAGCGCTTCGAGCGACGACCCGGCGATCTGCGGCGGGACTGGAAGCGTCAGTTCGAGGCCGAGCGCGGATTTCGCCTCCCTTGATCGGCTGCCGGAACCGTCGCCGGTCGAGCGACCGGTTCCGGACACGGCGCGTGTCGCGTGCCACGACGGAGTGGGGTCGCGAGCCGTCGGTCGCGTTCCCGGCAGGCACGGAGGCGATGCCCCGAGCCTGTCCGACGGCGCCGGGCGAGCGCCTCAAAGAACCTGGGACAGAAAACGTCGGGTGCGCGCATCGACGGCGGACGAGAACAGGGTCTCGGGGGGACCGTGCTCGACGATGATGCCGCGATCGGTGAAGTAGACGTGGTCGGCGACCTCGCGGGCGAAGTTCATCTCGTGGGTGACGAGGAGGCAGGTCATGCCCTCCTCGGCCAGTTCGCGGATGGTGACCAGCACCTCCTTGACCGTCTCGGGATCGAGCGCGGCGGTGACCTCGTCGAACAGCATCACCTCCGGCCGCATCGCCAGCGATCGGGCGATGGCGACCCGCTGCTGCTGCCCGCCCGACATCTCGCCGGGATAGGCCGCCTCCTTGCCCGCGAGCCGCACCTTGGCGAGGAGCGCGCGCGCCCGGACCTCGACCTCCCGCTTGTCCTGGCCGAGCACGTGGATGGGCGCCATCATCACGTTCTCCAGCGCCGTCTTGTGCGGAAACAGGTTGTACTGCTGGAACACCATGCCGACCTTGCGCCGCAGGGCCAGCTTGTCGAGCTTCGGATCGACCACCTCGATGCCGTCGACCCGGATGGTGCCGGAGGTGACCGGGACGAGGGCGTTGATGCAGCGGATCAGCGTCGACTTGCCCGAGCCCGACGGCCCGATGATGCAGATGACCTCGCCCCGGCGCACGTCGAAGCTGATGCCCTTGAGGACCTCGGCCTCGCCGAAGGCCTTGTGCACGTCGAGCACCTGCACGATCGGGCGGTCGGCGGGCGGGACACGCGACATCGGGGACGCACCATCGGACAAGGGAGGCCTCACGCCGTCTCGAACCGCCGCTCCAGGCGCGCGGTCAGCCGGTCGATCGGGTAGCAGTAGAGGAAGAAACACAGCAGGGCGAAGCCGTAGAGCGGCGCGAACAGTTCGGGCCTGCCCCCTTCCGCCGCGTGGACCTGCGCCGTCAGCGTCAGCATCTCGGTGACGCCCACGATCGAGGCCTGGACGGTGGCCATGGCGATCAAGGCGTAGACGTTCATCCAGGGGGGCAACATCCGCTTGAGGCATTGCGGCAGGATGATGCGGAACAGCGTCTGGCGCCGGGTGAAGGCCAGGGATTCGGCCGCTTCCCACTGGGTGGCCGGAACGGAGCGCACGGCGCCGCGCACGATCTCGGCGACGTTGGCCATCACCGGCAGCGCGAATCCAACCGTCGCCTTGATCCAGTCGGGCAGTGGCACGCGCAACCCGAACACCGTGACCTGGAACGGTACGAGAAACATCACGAAGAACAGCAGCACCAGCCAGGGCACGTTGCGGAAGAACTGCGTCAGCCCCCAGGCGACGCGGCGCAGGATCGGCCCCTCGCTGACCAGGGCGAGGCCCAGCCCGACGCCCGCCCCCGTCCCGAGGAGCATCGCCACGAGCGAGATCGCGACGTTGAAGGCAAAGCCCGTGAGCAGCAGCGGTGCCCAGCGCAGGATCACCTGGAGCGGCGACAGCACTGCGTCGGGCCCCTGGGCGAGGGCCGGCATCACGAGGACGAGGCCGGCGAGCCACGCTCCGAGGAGCCAGGCCCGCACCGGGCCGAGGGTGAACCGGGCCCGGGTGCGCGAGACCCGGAACGGCAGCAGGACCGGCAGGTCGCCCGCTGTCGACGGCAATGGCGTCACCGGCTGTAACCCGGGATTCGCAGGGCCCGCTCCCAGCGGTGCATCAGCCAGACCAGGACGCCGACGAGGACGGCGTAGGTCGCCAGCAGGACGATCATCATCTCCAGCACGTTCTGCGATTCCGACCAGATCTGCTTCACCGCGTAGAGCGTCTCCGGCACCGCGATGGCGTAGGCCAGGGTGGTGGTCTTCAGGAGATTGATCAGGTTGTTGTTGAGGGCCGGCAGGCAGACCCGGAGGGCGAGCGGCAGCACGACGTAGAGGTAGGCCTTGAGCCGGGTGTAGCCGAGGGACTCGGCCGCCTCGACGGTGGTGCGCGGCACCGCCTCGATGCCCGAACGGAAGATCTCGACGTTGAAGGCCCCGGCGAACAGGGCCAGCGCGACGATGGCCCATTGCACGTTGTCGAGGAGCGGCACCCGCAGTCCGTCGGCGGTCTGGGTGGCCGGCAGCAGGGTGCCGAGCCCGAAGTAGAAGAAGAAGATCTGCACCAGCGGCGGCGTATTGCAGAACACGACGACGAAGCCGTTGACGAGGCCGCGCAGGAACCGGGAGGGACCGCCCTGCAGAAGCGCTCCCACGGCGCCGATGACGAGGCTCGCCAGGATCGTCGTCACCGCGAGCAGCAGGGTGGTCTTCAAGCCGTTGACGTAGCGGTCCCAGTCATAGGGGTCGTAGAAGACCGTGAAGTTGTAGCCCGTGGTCTCGTAGAGGCCCCGGAACCAGTTCGGAACGGCGTCCATCGTGCTCCTCGAGATGGCCGGTCGTTCGGCCCGGCGCGGTTCAGTTGGTCGCGTTCTTGTACTTTTCGTGCATCGCCTTCGAGTATTCCGTCGGCTCGATGCCCCACTTCTTCTCCTCCTCGACGATGAAGCCGGACTTCATCCACTCCTTGGTCGTCGTCTCCAGGAGGCCCTGCAGCGCGCCGTTGCCGAGCGCCACCGCCATCATCCAGGGGGCGTCGAGGATGCCCTTCAGCGGCAGCCCGTAATCCGCCTTCCAGTCGGCGTCGAGGAGTTTCCCCTGAAGCATGCTCTGGTCGTAGACGTAGCCGAGACAATTGCCCTGCTTGAGCGCGAAGAGCGGCTTCTCGGAGCCGTCGAAGGCGACGATCTCCGCACCGTAGGTCCGGGCCACGTCCTTGTTGTACCAGGCGCCCGAGGTGGCGCAGAGGGGCTTGCCCTTCAGCTGCGCCCAGTCCGTGATGCCGGCTTTCTTGGGCAGCATCACGTTGACGAAGTCGGAATAGTATTGCGGGTCGATGGCCTGCACCACGCGGCGGCGCTCCGGCTTGTCTGAGAGCGTGGCGATGAGGAGGTCGACCTTGCCCTGCTGCAGGAACTCGATCCGGTTGGAGGAGACCACCGGCACGAGCTCGAGCTTCACGCCGAGGCGCTTGGCGACGTCGGCGGCCAGGTCCGGCTCGAGCCCGATGATCGCCCCGCTGGGATCGCGGAAGCCAAAGGGCCGGTAATCCGCCTTCACGCCGACGATGAGGGTTCCGCGCTGCTTGATCGCCTCGATCCCATCCGCCGCCGTCGCCAGGGACGCGGACAGCACGGTGGCCGCCGCGAGCAGACCAGAGCCGAGAAACGTCGAAGTCGGCTTGCGCATGGAAGGATACCTTCTGCTGAGCACATCCGGCTCGACCGGAGACGAGACCGGGGCTCGACGTGCGCTCTTCGGGGAGACTGCCCTCTCGGGTCCGATCGGGTCAAGCAATCGACAGGCCATGGCTGTGGGGATCAGCCGAACCGCGCGAGCGCATAGGGTGCGAGAGCGATGCGCCCGCCGCCCTGCAGCATCTCCTCGGCCACGGCCTCGCCGATTCCGGCCGAGTGCTTGAAGCCGTGCCCGGAGCAGGCCGACACGACGAGGACCCGGTCCATCCGCGGGTGGCGATCGATGATGAAGCCCCGGTCGGGCGTCACGGTGTAGAGGCAGGCAGCGGCCCGGGTCACCCGCGCCGATGCGCCGGCGAGCCGGCCCGCCACGTGGTGTCGGTGCATCGCGGCGGATTCCGCGGGGCTCACGACGCGGTCGAGGGACTCGGCCTGCGTCGATGTCGCGTACTGCTCGGTGGCGACCTTCACCTCGGCCTCTCCCGGCAGGGGCGGGAAGCCGTAGAGGTAGTCTGTGTCGCCGGAACCGTGCATCCAGATGAAGACCGGCGCATCGGGCCCGTAGGCCGAGGCGTCGTCGAGGGCGTACCAGTGCAGCAGCTGGCGGTTGACGGTGAGCAGGTCCGTGAAGGGCGCGCCGAGCAGGGGCGCGGTCCAGGCTCCGGCGGCGACCACCACCTGATCGGCCTGGACGAGGCCGCGATCGGTCTCGATGCGGACCCCGCCCGACTCCTGGCGGATCGATCGCACCGTCGTCCCGGTGCGGATCTCGGCCCCGAGCGCGCCGGCTCGGTGGAGCTGCGCGGCGATGCAGCGCTCGGGCCGGACGTAGCCGCCGCCGGGCTCGTAATAGGCCTTCTCGTCGCCGCCGAGATGGCGGAACTGGGGGAAGCGGCGCGCCACCTCGCGCCCGTCGAGAACCTCGTGCGGGATCGCGAAAGCCCGCGCGGCATCGATCGAGCGCCCGACGAAATCCGGCTTCCCGTGATGCGAGGAAACACCGCTGCCCGGCCCCATCACGAGCGCGCCGCAGGCCGTCAGCAGCGTTTCGCCGGTCTCTGCTTCCAGGCTCCGCCAGATCCGGTGCGAGGCCAGGACGAAGGGGACGTAATCGCGGCCCTCGCCGACGGCCTGCCGGGTGATGCGGCTTTCGCCGTGGCTCGACCCCGAGCTATGCGGCGGGGCGAAGCGATCGAGGCCGACCGCCTTCGCCCCGCGCAAGCCCAACTGGTAGAGGGCCGCGCTGCCCATGGCGCCGAGGCCGACGACGGCAATCTCAAAACGGTCTTCCATCGGTGGATGCGCTCCGGTCCGCCCTCGCGGAGAATGCCGTTCGCTTGCGGAAAAATCGATGGCGAGGCAATGCGCCGGCCGGGATGCTATGCCCGGCCTGCCGATGGGACGGCGCCGAAGCCGGCTCGCTCCGTCGCCGGACCCGCTGCGATCGCTGAATCGATCGCGGAGCCGGCGATCGCCGGCACCCGTAAGCGACCGTACAAGAGGGCGATGTCGTCCAATATGAATCAGATTCAAAACGCGAATGCTTGCCTGATACGCGCCTCTGAGAGGCTTCTAGATTGGTTTTCTCGTGATTGATCTTCCGTGGGGCGAGCGGATAGGACGGTGAACCGCCTGCGCAGGCGGCTTGGCGCGTGCCTTGCATGAGTTGGCGCGCAGCGCAGAGCCACCGGCTCTCATGGGTTGGCGTGCCCATCCGACGATGCCCGTCCTGGACGGTGCTGCCCGGTCCGACTGCATCATGCCCTCCTCGATGCAGCCCTGCGTCCGGCAGACCGAACGGTCGCGGTGTCATCGCCCTCTGCGGGATCGGAGAGCATCATGTGCGAACGTGACGGTCTACTCTTTCAACGCTTGTCCCGGCGTGGCCTGCTCCGCGCAGCGGGATCGGCCGGCGCGGCCATCGCGCTGCCGGCCCATCTCGCGGCCCTGGTCGCACCGGCCGCCGCGGCGGGGGCGATGACCAGCGTCAAGGCGACCCACGGGTCCGGCTTCTGCAACCTCGGCATGTTCCTCGCCCATGAGCGCAAACTGACCGAGGGCGACGGGGTCAGCCTGGATTTCGTGGTGACGCCCTCGAACGCCGAGATCACGACCATGTTCGGTGCCGGGCTCGTCGACATGTCGATGATCCCCTACTCGAACTTCATGACCCTGTACGACGCCGGTGCCCCGGTGAAGATCGTCGCCGGCGGCGGTGTCCAGGGCTGCATGATCGTGGCGCGCGAAGGCATCCGGTCCGCGGCCGACCTGAAGGGCAAGACCCTCGGCACCTTCCAGGCCGACACCCTCGAGGTCCTGCCGTTCGACTACCTCAAGAAGGCCGGACTGACCTTCCAGGACCTCGACGTACGCTACCTCGATACCTCACCGGAGCTGGCCCAGGCCTTCATCGCCGGCGCGGTCGATGCGATCTGCCATATCGAGCCCTACGCCACGCAGTGCCTGCAGTCGCGCAAGGGCGCCACGCTCCTCTCGGACGGAACCGATGTCTACGGCGCCGGCTATTCCGATTGCGTCCTCGCGGCCCGGACGCCGCTGATCGAGAAGAGCCCCGCCACCGTACGGGCGGTGATCAAGGCCCTGTTCACCGCGCAGTCGCAGATCGAATCCGATCGCGCTGCGGCGCTGAAGGACACCGTCGGCAACTACTACAAGACCACCATGGAAGCCGCGGTCGATGCCTCCGCCAAGCAACCCGTCTGCACGGATCAGCGCAACCAGACCGACTTCATCATCGCCCGCGGACAGTCGATGAAGGAGATGGGCTACGTCAAGAAGGCGCCCGGACCCGATGCCTTCGACTGGAGCCTGATGGAGCAGGTCATCGCCGAGAACCGGCCGCTCTATGACGGGCTGAAGCTGAAATCGGCCTGACGGACCCCGCGTCTCCCGGACCCGATTCCCGATCTTCCGAAAGGCAGCCTCATGGCCGCGACGGACGTTCCACTCGGCGCAGTGGCGCCGGTTTCTGCACAAGCCGCGCAGGCGGCTCCGGGACAGGGGCGGCCCTTCGCTCCCCGGCGATACCCGCGCCTGCGCGCGGGTCTGGCGACCCTCGGCTGGAGCCTCGCCTCGCTCGGGCTGTTCGCCGGCCTGTGGGAGACCCTCTGGGCCCTGGGGTTCCTGAACCCCCTGCTCCTGCCGCCCCCGCACCTGTTCCTCGCCGACCTACCCGCGACCCTGAAGTATTTCGACCGATCCAACCGGATCGGCAGCCGCAGCGAGGGCGGGGGCGTGATGCCGCTCCTCGCCACCATCGGGTGGACGACCATGCGGGTCACGGTCGGGCTCGTCCTCGGCTTCGTCGGTGGCGTCCTGGTGGGCGCGCTGCTCCACTATGTTCGGCTGTTCCGCAACCTCGTCCTGCCCACGGTGCTCCTGCTGGCGCCGATCTCGCCGGTGGCCTGGCTGCCGGTGGCGATCTTCGTCTTCGGAATCGGCGACGTGCCGGCGATCTTCCTCGTATTCATCACCCTGTTCTTCGCCATCGCGCTGACGACGAGCACCCAGATCGCAGCGGTGCCGGTCACCTACCTCAACGCCGCCCGCATCATGGGGGCGGATACCCGCCAGACCTTCTTCCGCGTGGTGCTGCCGGCGATCCTGCCGGGGCTGTTCATGACCCTGCGCCTCAACCTGTTCGCCGCCTGGATGGTGGTGCTGATCGCGGAGGCGGTGGGCGTCGGCAGCGGCCTCGGGCAGATCGTCTCGCTCGCCCGCTCGACCTTCAACGCCCGCCTCAGTTTCTTCACCATGGCGATCATCGGCCTGCTCGGCTTCAGCTTCGACTGGGCCCTGCGCCAGATCCAGGCCCGGATGCTGTGGTGGATCGCACCCCAGGGAGGCGGTCGATGAACGCTCCGGTCCCGACCCCCTCGCTCCGCCGCCCGGCCGTGCACCTGTCGGGTGTCGGCAAGACCTGGACGCCGGCCGGACGCGGCCCCGTCCAGGCCCTGCGCGACGTCGACCTCGACATCGCCCCCGGCGAGTTCGTGGTCTTCCTCGGCCCCTCCGGCTGCGGAAAGTCGACGCTGCTCTACATGATCGCCGGGCTGGAGCCGGCGAGCGCCGGCACGATGGAAGCTGACGGCCTGCCGATCACGGGGCCGTCGGCCGAGCGCGGCCTGATCTTCCAGGACGCCTCGCTGTTCCCCTGGCTGACGATCCTCGACAACGTCGCCTTCGGCCTCTCCATCGGCGCGGTCCAGAAGCTGAAGCGCCGGGAGATTGCCGCCGAGATGCTGCGGCGGGTCGGCCTCGCCGACATGATGGACAAGAAGCCGGACGAGCTCTCCGGGGGCATGCGCCAGCGCGCCGCCTGCGCCCGGGCCCTCGCCATGCGCCCGAAGGTCCTCATGATGGACGAGCCCTTCGCGGCCCTCGACGTCCAGACCCGCGCCAAGATGCAGGATTTCCTGCTGCAGATCTGGCGCGACAGCGGTGCCTCGATCGTCCTCGTCACGCATTCCATCGACGAGGCGGTCGCGCTTGCCGATCGGGTCGTGGTGTTCACCGCCCGTCCCGGCCGGGTGAAGACCATCGTACCGGTGGATCTGCCCCGCCCGCGCAATCCCCGCGACCCGCGCTTCCACGACCTGCGCGACCGCTTCGGCGAACTCCTCGCCGACGAGGTCGACCGGGCCTTCGCGGAGCAGGAGGCGCGCTGAGCGCCGTCCTCGTCCGCCGCCATCGTTCTCAACCGCCTGAAGGATCAGCATGACCGAGATCATCGTCGAGGCCCGCACCATCATCACGGGCGTGCAGGACCGGCATACCCCGATCATTCACGACAACGCCGCCGTGCTGGTGCGCGACGGCGTCCTCGTCGCGGTCGGCGATCCGGCGGCCTTGCGCGCCACGGCACCGGACGCGACCGTGCATCGTTACCCGCGCCACGTGATGCTGCCGGGCTTCGTCAACAGCCATCACCATGTCGGGCTCACCCCCCTGCAACTCGGCTCGCCCGACCACGCCCTGGAACTCTGGTTCGCCACGCGCATCGCCGCCAAGCGCGTCGACCACGAACTCGACACCCTTTATTCCGCCTTCGAGATGCTCGCCTCCGGCGTCACCACCGTGCAGCACATCCACGGCTGGATGGCGGGCGGCTACGAGCAGGTCCACGGCGCGGCCTCGCAGGTGCTCGGCGCCTATCGCAAGATCGGGATGCGCGCCTCCTACTGCTACGCCGTGCGCGAGCAGAACCGCCTCGTCTACGAGGCCGACGAAGCCTTCTGCGAACGCCTGCCCCAGCCCGTCGCCGGGCAGCTGATGGCGCATCTCAAGGCGCAGTCGATGCCCTTCGCGGATTTCATGACCCTGTTCGAGACCCTGACGGCGGAGAACGAGGGCGAGCGCCTCACCCGGATCCAGCTGGCTCCGGCCAACCTGCACTGGTGCAGCGACGAGGCGCTGCAGACCCTCGATGCCACCGCGCGCAAGCACGGCGTGCCCATGCACATGCACCTTCTCGAGACCGCCTATCAGAAGGAATATGCCCGGCGCCGGACCGGCAAGACCGCCGTGCGGCACCTGCACGACCTCGGCGTGCTCGGGCCGCACCTGACCCTCGGGCACGGCGTCTGGCTGACGGCGGAAGATGCCGACATCGCCGCCGAGACCGGCACCTGCATCTGCCACAACTGCTCGTCGAACTTCCGCCTGCGCTCCGGCGTGGCGCCCCTCAACCTCTACGAGGCCAAGGGCATGACCGTCGGGATGGGCCTCGACGAGGCGGGCATCAACGAGGACCGGGATATGCTCCAGGAGCTGCGCCTCGTCCTGCGCGCGCACCGCACCCCCGGCATGGACGACGACGTGCCCACGTGCTCGCAGGTCCTGCGGATGGCGACCGAGCACGGCGCCAAGACCACCGCCTTCGGCCAGAGCATCGGCCGGCTCGATCCGGGCCGCTTCTTCGACGCGGTGCTGATCGACTACGACAAGGCGACCTATCCCTACCAGGACACCGACATCCCGATCCTCGACGCGCTGATGCAGCGCGCCAAGACGGGAGCCGTCGATGCGGTCTTCGTCGACGGGCAGATCGTCTACGCCGACGGCCGCTTCACCCGGGTCGACCGCGATGCCGTGCTCGCCGAGATCGCCGAAACCCTCGGCCGGCCGCGGACCCCGGAAGAGGTCGCCCGGCGGGAGCTCGGGCTCGCCGTCACGCCCCACGTCAAGGCCTTCTACGACGGCTACCTGCCTGACGCCCCGCGCCAGCCCTTCTACGCGCCGTCCTCGCGCACCTGATGGTCTGCCCACGCTCCGCCACGGAAACACGAGGTCCGACACGATGATGGGTCGAAAGCGGGCGGCGCTCATCGCCGCGGCGATCGGGGCCTGCACGTCCGTCGCGCAGGCCGAGAGCGCGTTGCGTATCGCCATGACGGCGACCGACATCCCCACCACCACGGGGATGCCGAACAACGGCTTCGAAGGCCTGCGTTTCCTCGGCTATCCGGTCTTCGAGCCGCTGGTGCAGTGGGACCTGACGCGCAGCGACCGGCCCGCGACCCTCAAGCCCGGATTGGCCGAGCGCTGGGAGCAAATGGCCGAGGACAAGCGGACCTGGCTCTTCCATCTGCGCGACGGCGTCGCGTTCCACGACGGTACGCCCTTCACCGCGGATGCCGTGCTGTGGAATCTCGACCGCTACTTTAAGGCCGACAGCCCGCAATACGAGGTGGCCGCCGCCGGCATCACGAAGACGCGTGTGCCGATCATCGCCGGCTACCGCAAGCTCGATGAGCGCACGGTCGCGGTCACGACGACCGTCGCGGCCTCGTACTTCCCCTACATGATGGTCTACCTGCTGTTCACCGCGCCGTCCTCGTTCGAGAAGGGCGGGCGCACCTGGGCCGGGATCGCGATGCTGCCGGCCGCCGGGACGGGACCGTTCCGGATCACGCGGGTCAGTCCGCGCGAGGCCGTCGATCTGGCGCGGTTCGACGGCTACTGGGACGCCACGCGCCGGGCGAAGGTCGACCGGATCCGGCTGATGCCGATCCCGGAGGCGAATGCCCGGATCGCCGCCCTGCGCTCGGGACAGGTCGACTGGATCGAGGTCCCGGCCGCCGACGGGATTCCCTCGCTGAAGGCGGCGGGCTTCACCGTCACCACGGGCTCCTACCCGCATGTCTGGCCGTGGTTCTACAACATCGGTGCCAAGGACAGCCCGTTCCGCGATGTGCGGATCCGGCAGGCGCTGAACTACTGCGTGGACCGCGACGCGATCGTCGGCTTCCTCAACGGGACGGCCGAGCCGGCGGTCGGGTGGCTGAAGGCCGACGATCCGAGCTTCGGCGCGCCGCAGAACCATTACGGCTTCGACCCGGAGCGGGGCCGGGCCCTCCTGGCCGAGGCCGGCTACGGACCCCAGAAGCCCTTGGCCTTCCCGGTGATGATCTCGACCTCGGGCTCGGGCCAGATGCTGCCGCTGCCGATGAACGAATTCCTGCAGGAGAACCTGAAGCAGTCCTGCGGCGTCGAGGTGCGGTTCGACGTGGTGGAATGGCAGGTGCTCCTGAACGCCACCCGCGCCCTGCCGGATGCCGCGAGCCTCTCGGGTGCCATGGCGCTCAACGTGAGTTCGCCCACCTCGGATGCCGGCGTCATGGCCCGCTACTTCTCCTCCGATCGCTTTCCGCCGGGCGGCTTCAACTTCCTCAACTGGAAGGATGAGACCTTCGACGCCGCGCTCCAGCGCCTGTCGGACTCGACCGACCCGGCGGTGATCGCGGCGGCGACCCGCACCGCGCACGAGCGCCTCGTGGACGACCCGCCCTGGCTCTACGTCGTGCACGACCGCAATCCGCGCGCGATGTCGCCACGGGTGAAGGGTTTCATCCCGGCCCAATCGTGGCTCCTCGACCTGTCCCTCGTCAGCGTCCAGTAGGCGTCCCATGTCCGACCCGACCCATCTCGACGCCCTCTCCCTCGCCGAGGCGATCGCCGCCCGTCGCCTGTCGCCGGTGGACGCCGTCGCGGCGCACCTTGCCCGGATCGCCGTCCATGAGACGACGCTGCAGGCCTTCACGGAGGTCTATGCCGACGATGCGCGCCTCGCCGCCGAGGGCGCCGACCGGGCGATCTGCTCCGGTCACGCCGTCGGTCCCCTGCACGGGGTGCCGGTGGTGCTCAAGGACCTGATCGACCTCTCCGGCCGGATCACCATGGGGGGATCGGCCGCGCACCGGGCCCGGCGGGCGCGCACCACGGCCACTATCGCCCAACGGCTGATCGGGCAGGGAATGATCGTGCTGGGCAAGACGCACACCGTGGAGTTCGCCTATGGCGGGTGGGGCACCAACCCGCATCTCGGCACGCCCCGGAACCCCTGGGACCTCGCGGTGGCTCGCACCCCCGGTGGATCGAGCAGCGGCACCGGCGTCTCCGTGGCGGCCCGCATGGCACCCTGGGGGATCGGCACCGACACGGGCGGATCCGTCCGCCTGCCCGCCTCGTTCTGCGGGCTCACCGGGCTCAAGGTCACGGTCGGGCGCGTCAGCACCCACGGGATCGTCCCGTTGAGCGCCACCCTGGATACGCCGGGGCCGCTGGGCCGCTCGGTCGCCGACGTGGCGCTCCTCTATCGCGCGATCGCGGGGCCCGACATCCTCGATCCCGCGACGCGCGGCATCGACCCGGTCGATCCGCTACCCGGCCTGACGCGCGGCGTGCGCGGACTGCGTCTCGCCCGCATGCCGAGGGTGGAACGCGAGGGGGTCTCGCCCGAGGTCCTGAGCGCCTACGATGCAGCCCTCGCGCAGTTCGAACGGCTCGGTGCCGAGGTGGTGGAGATCGCCCTGCCGTTCCGCTTCGCCGAGCTCACGAGCGTCCAGGCCAGCGCGGTGACCAATGCCGAGGCCTACTTCGTCAACGGCCGCCTTGCGGAGGACCCGGACGCCCCCCTCGGCGATGCCGTCCGGGCCCGCATCCTGGCCGGGGCAGGCGTGACCGCGCAGGATTATCTCGCCACCCAGTCCCTGCGCCGCGATCTCCAGCGCCGGTTCCTGGCCGCGATGGAGGGGTTCGACGCCCTGCTGACGCCGACCACCGAGACGGCGGCCATTCCCCTCGCGGAGGTCGACGAGGGGCACTTGCCCTCGCGCTTCACGCGGTTCGGTAACCTGCTGGATCTCTGTGCCTTGGCCCTGCCCGACGGTTTCACCGGGGCGGGCCTGCCGCTCTCCCTCCAGATCACGTGCCGTGGTTACGAAGAGGCCATGGCATTGCGGATCGGGCATGCCTATCAAACAGCCACCGCGTGGCACCTGCGCAGCCCCTCCCTCGCAGATACCAACGGTCCCGCCCTTCGATCGCCGCCCTGATGCGACGCCATACGATGCCGTCCGCGCCGACGCGGGGTCGGTCGCGGGCTGCGGATCGCTCGCAGCCTCGCATGGCACGCGGTTCGCGGACCGCATCCCGATGGGCCGCGGGGCCGCGCCCGAGGAACTCGCCGACGCCATCGCCGTCCTGGCAAGCCACGATGCGCGTTTCGGCACCGGCGTGAACCTGCCCGTCGACGGTGGGTTGTCCGCCTCGAACGGCCAACCGCGCCAGGACTGATCCCACCGCGCACCCCGGACATGCGCCGGTCCGCCAGGGCAGATGCCGCCTTCGGTCGGCGAGGCCCCGGGTCGGGCCGCCGATCGCCGGCGAAGCGCCCCCCTCGAAACGGAGAACGACCATGGACGTCAGACGCCTCGGACATTCGGGTCCCCGCCCTGAGCTTCGGCACCGCGACCTTCGGCGGGGGGAACGACTTCTTCAAGGCATGGGGTTCGACCGACGCGGGCGGTGCCTCTCGCCTCGTCGACGTCTGCCTCGACCACGGCGTGACGATGTTCGACAGCGCCGATGTCTATTCGGAGGGGCTGGCCGAGGAGATCCTGGGCGCCGCCATCAAGGGCAAGCGAGACCGGCTGCTGATCTCGACCAAGACCACCTTCCCGATGGGCGACGACCCCAACGGCTTCGGCTCGTCCCGCCAGCATCTCGTCGACGCGGTGGACAAGGCCCTCAAATGGCTGGGCGTCGAGCACATCGACCTGCTCCAACTGCACGGGCAGGACTACAACACCCCGGTGGAGGAAACGCTCTCGACGCTCGACCGGATCGTGCGCTCGGGCAAGGTCCGCTACATCGGCGCCTCGAACTTCTCCGGTTGGCACCTGATGAAGTCGCTCGCGGTTTCGGACCGATACGGCTATCCGAGGCACGTGGCGCACCAGGCCTACTACTCGCTGCTCAACCGCGACTACGAGTGGGAGCTGATGCCGCTTGGGCGCGACCAGGGCGTCGGCGCCGTGATCTGGAGCCCCCTGGGCTGGGGGAAGCTGACCGGCAAGGTCCGTCGCGATCAACCGCCGAAGCCCGGCACACGGGCGCATGACATCGTCGAGACCGGACCGCACTACGAGCCGGAACGCCTGTTCCGGATCGTCGATGCGCTGCTCGGCGTCGCCGCGGAGACCGGCAAGACCGTGCCCCAGATTGCGCTGAACTGGCTGCTCCAGCGCCCGACGGTGTCCAGCATCGTGGTGGGGGCGCGCAACGAGGAGCAGCTCATCGAGAACATCGGTGCGGTGGGGTGGAGCCTCTCGGCGGGACAGGTGGCCAGGCTCGACGCGGCCAGCGACGTGCCTCCGGCCTATCCGATCTGGCACCAGCGCGGCTTCCCGATGTTGAATGAGCGCGGCTGACCGATGTGAACCTGGCAGGCTGGACGACCCTGGCAGGCGGGACGCAGCCGCCTCTGGGGCGTCCATTCGCGACCTGACCGGAGGATTGAACATGGATCTTGGACTGGCTGGGAAGCGGGCGCTGGTGGTCGGGGCAAGCCGTGGGCTCGGTGCCGCGATTGCCCGGACGTTGCTGCAGGAAGGGGCGACCGTCGTGGCGGCCGCCCGCAACGCCGGGGCGCTCGCCGGCTGGATCGACGCCCTGCCGCCGGACCAGCGGGCGCGGGTGGGGGCGATCACCGTCGACCTCGCGGACATCGCCACGGTGGACGCCCTGGTGGAGGCGCTGCGCGCGCGCGGCGGCGTGGATATCCTGATCGGCAACTCCGGCGGCCCGCCGCCCGGGGAGGCACGGGACACGAGCCGGGGCGACTGGCTCGTGCACTTCGAGGCCATGGCGGCCAACCTGTTTCACCTCGTACAGGGCCTGCTGCCACACATGACCGAGCGCGGCTGGGGCCGCATCGTCACCATCGCGTCCTCGGGCGTCGAGCAGCCGATCCCACGGCTGGTGGTCTCCAACGCAGTGCGTGCCGCCGTTGTCGGCTGGTCGAAGACGCTCGCCACCGAGGTCGCGAGCCAGGGCGTGACGGTGAACGTGGTGCTGCCCGGCCGCATCCACACGGAGCGCGTCGACCAGCTCGACGACGCCGCGGCGGCACGGACGGGAACGACGCGCGACGCTGTCGCAAAATCGGCCATCGGGGCGATTCCGGCGGGCCGCTACGGCAGGCCGGAGGAGTTCGCGGACGTCGTGACCTTCCTGGCCAGCGCGCGCGCCTCCTACGTGACGGGGGCCAAGATCCGGATCGACGGTGGCCTCATCTGCGGCCTCTGAGGAACGGGCAAGCGACGGACGCGATCGGACCGCAGGCGACAAAGGAAAGCTTGCTAAGTCATTGACCTAGCAGGCTGAAACGTTGGTGGCGAGGGAGGGATTTGAACCCCCGACACAAGGATTATGATCTGCGCGCGAGCGTGGCTAAGTCATCGATCGCGCACGCGTCTCTGATGCGCTGCGCTAGCTCTGTGCTAACTACTGTTCTGTCCGCCCTCCCCTGCCATAACGAACCTGCCGGTCACGATTTGCACGTCGCTTCAACTCCGGCCCGAACAGGAGTGACACCGGAGGGAACTCCAGCACCCGTGGCTTCTTGCCTCGCAGGATACCGGGATGTTGGAGTGTGTCATGGCTTTGGACGATAAGACGATAGCCCCCGTTCTCAGCGTGCCGCCCAAGGGCAAGCCCCTGGTCGAACCCCGCGTCAGCGACGATCAGGCCGAGGCCGGCCCAACCTCGCCTGGCCGCGTTGCCCCATCTCAGGACCCGGGTCCGGAAACAGGCGGCTATGACGATCACTCGCCAAGTCGGCACCCAACGAACGAGAAGGGCGGCTACGGTGCCGGCTGAGGAAAGAACAGTTACAGACCTGGATCGTGCTGAATGGCGAGCCCAAGGCCTGAAGGCTGGCGATGACTACGGCAGCGAACTTGCAGCGCTGGCAAGGGGTGACGTCGGTGACCCACAATTTCAGGATCTCGTTGCATCAATGGGCGTGAAACTCCGAGAAGAGGCTCAGCGTCTTAGAGACATGGCAATCCCGGAGGAACTGATCGAGGAGTTCACCCGGGCGGCCGTCGAGCGCGTAATGCTCAGGATGCACGCTGCTCATACCGTGTTCGACAAATCCTCCTGACTTCGCTTCTAGAGGCACCATGCTTTTGGCATTGCCGGGGAGATCCCGCAGGGTGCCTCAACCGAGTTGACCGTCTGCATATCGATCGAGATTTGCCGGACTCGTTGGTCTCTTAGGAAGCGAGCCGTGCCTCGACCAAGTCGATTTCACGGATGAGCCGACGCAGGACAACATCATCGAGGGCGTGTGAGCGACGCAGGCGATAGAGAGCCTGCCGTTCGGCCTCGATACCAGTGAGGCGCAGGCGTTTCTCGGTCATTGCGATCTGCTTAACGCGGGTAAGATCCTTTCTCGACTCTGTCGTCGGAGCCTCCAGGCCTTCGTAGCGATCCATGGCGCGAGCGCTGGCTTCAACTGCGATCGAGGCGTCCTCCTGCTCTTCGACGAGGCGATGTTGTAGGGCCTCGATGGCTTTGACGGCATCATCGCGCGCAGTCGCGCGGGCAGCATCCTCTTCTGCATCGTGGCTAGGCTCGGGGGGAAGGCGGAGACCGCGCAAAAGCGGCGGCAGCACCGTGCTTGCGAGCAGAAGCGATGTCAGGATCACCCCCATTGCCAAGAGGATGGACAGGTCGCGGGCGGGAAATGGGCTGCCGTCCTTGAGGGTCAGCGGCAGGGTGAGGATACCCGCGAGGGTGATTGCGCCCTTCACGCCGGCGAGTGTCGTGGCTGCCACGAGGCGCATGGTCGGCGTCTCGCGTTGATCGCCGCGACGGCGTGCTTTCATCAGCACGAACTGGAGTGAGATCCAGACCCAAATGAACCTGATCGCCATCAGGCCGGCAGTGATGGCCAGGATCCAGGCAATGAGCCAGCCCGCGCCCTGGACGTCAGCCTGCGTCACGGCATGCTTGAGTACCTCAGGCAATTGCTCGCCAAGCAGCACGAAGATAGAGCCGTTCGCCGCGAGCGCGACGGTGTTCCAGACAGCGGTGCGCCGGACCCGCGTGGCGCCCAGGCTGCGTCCCTGGATCTCGACGTAAGTCATGGCAATGCCGGCCGCGACTGCTGCGAGGATGCCGGAAGCGTGCACATGCTCAGCGGCAAGATAGGCACCGAATGGCGTGAGCAGGCTGAACAGGATCTGTAGGCCTGGGTCCTCACCTGTGCGCCGGCGCAGCAGTTCCTGCGCGCCCATAAGAAGGAAGGTCGTGACGGCACCGATCCCGATGCCACCGAGAGCGAGCCAGACGAACGTGGTTGCGGCTTCCGGAAGCGAGAACGTACCCGTTAGAGCGGCGGCAATCGCGAAGCACAGGCAGACGAGGCCGGTGGCGTCGTTGAGAAGGGCCTCTCCCTCCAGGATGTGCATCAGGCGGCGTGGGACTGGCGCCTGCGCTGCTACGGAGGAGACCGCAATGGGATCGGTGGGAGACAGAACGGCCGCCAAAGCGAAGGCTACGGCGAGTGGGATGCCCGGGATCATCCCGTGGATCAGCGTCCCGATCCCAAGCACTGTCAGAACGACGAGGCCGAGCGCGAGCGCCAAGACGGTCTTGCCGTCACGGAACAGGTCGCGCTTCGGGATGCGCCAGCCGTCCAAGAACAGCAGCGGTGGCAGGAAGACGAGGAAGAAGATCTCGGGATCCAGAGAGGTGCTGGGTAGCGGGCCCAAAGCAAGCGCTACGCCGATAGCGATCTGGATCAGCGGAAGTGGCAATGGCAGAAGGCGGCCGAGCGCCCCACTGACGAGGACAGACAGCAGCAGGGCAAGAACAACGGTGACGCTTTCCATTCAGCTCTTTCGCGAGAGGTTCGGACGAGGTGTGCCGCGTGCATAGCCCGTCGAGGCACAGCGACCTGCCTTCGATCGGTCAAGCCGGGAGTGTTCTGGACGGGCCCGGCGTCGCGCTGTAGCCGTGCCGCAGCGGGCGGAGAGCTGTCGCAAGGAACGGAGACGCGATCTTGGACGCACGCGAGAGCCGGGCACGACCAACGATCTATCTTGATGTCGATGGCGTCGTGACCACCGTCGCGTATCAACGTCGCGCAGGCAAGGACCGTCTCGACCCGGCCCAGATCGCGCGCGTCGCGGCCCTTGTGCAGATGTTCGACGCCCAGGTGGTCGTGTCGTCGACGTGGCGCGTCGCCGATTGCCGCCCAACTTTGGTCGAAGCTGGCCTGCCTGAGGGCTGCTTCCACCCCGATTGGCGTACGGCCATCCTTCCGACGAGCCGAGACGACGAGACCGGCGGGATGCTGCCAGCCGAGCGAGCCCGCCGCGGCGACGAGATTGCCGAGCATGCGAGCCGGAACCGCATCACGAATTACCTCGTCCTGGACGATGTCGATGTCGGCCCCACCCATGCGGGCCGGCATGTCCGGCCGGACGCAGAGCGCGGTCTGAGTGAAGCGGACAATGATCTCGCGCGGCAGCTTCTCGCGAGGGCGGCCTGATTGATGCTGCGTCAGGAAAGCGCAGGCCGGGTATTCATTGCTTTACGATTTCGAAGCACTTGAACTTTCCCTGAACGCCGATCATTGCATGACGGTGGTGTGACAGTCGCGTCGTACCGCTTCCCGACATCGACACGGTCATCCTGACCCTCGCCGGACCTGCCTGTCCGGCCACCCTGCGTGACGTCGCACTCGTGTGGCGCTCATGGGCGCGTCGCGTCGGATCATCGATCGGCAGGAAGGAGTGGCTGCGATGCGTCGTTTTCTGAACCGGGTTCGGACGTCCAGTCCCTCGCTGGCCGCTTTGGGCATCGTCGAGCGCTCGGCTGCTGGGGCGCATGCGTCCCTCATAGCCAAGGGCTGGGCCGAGATCGGCTACGGGTATCACGGCAGCGTCCATGCCCATCCCGACCACCCGGACATTGTCGTGCGTCTCGCTCGCAAGGCCGACGGGTTCGGTGACTATGCAGCCCTGCTGCGCAAGGGGTTCAAGGGGTCGGATGGGCCGCATGCGCCGCGGATCTATGACCTGCAGGTCAGTCGCTGTGGGGCGCTGATGACAGTCGGTTCGCGTCTGGCCGATCCGAAGCCCGATACCTGGTGGTTGGCTTACGCTCACGCAGTCCTTGCGGACCATCCCAGTGTCGCGATGGACCAGGGCGTTCGTGACCGGTTCAAGGTGGAATGGCCGGCCCACGAACCCAAGATCGATCATCCGAGCTTCGATGGCATCCGTGAGGATTTTCGGGCTGCTTGGCCAGGATTTGAGGCCTATGTGGCCACCCTGCGTAGCGCTGCTCCTCGCGCACTGGATCCGAACATCGGCAATGTGCTTGTGGGGCAGGACGGAAATCCCGTGGTGAACGATCCGCTCTGCGACGACGGGGTTGGCTTATGGCGCTCGCCGCTCTCACGCCTGCCGACACGCTTCGGGGATGTCCTTCGCCGCTTGGCGGGCACCTCATTCGGTCGAGCGCCTGCAGCCGCCTGACCCTCATCCCCGCGAGGCACGCCAGTCGGCCGCCTACCAAGATCCAAGGAGGCCTGGAAAACTGACCTCCCGAACGACGGGGGCTCCGCAGGCGGTCATCAAGTCCCGCAGGAACTCCACCTCCTCCTCGGCCTCGGCAAGCGTCATGAACCCTGTCCGCGCGTGCAGCACGCGCCCACCAAGAAGCACGAGAAGATCGAAGCGCCCATCCGGTTTGTCGACGATGCTGTAGGTTACTCGCTGAGCCATAGGGCTTCCTACGCGGGTCAGCTGCCAAAAGTTGCACGAAGGATGCGCGCCGTTCCCCCCTCAGGCAGGGGTACAGTCATTGGTTGCCTTGAGGGTCTCTGCCAGGAATGCCCGTGCTCGGCTCACCCGGCTCTTCATAGTGCCCGTTTGCGTACCCAGGAGAGCGGCTGCAGCTTCGTAGGTCATGCCCTGACCCGCTACGAGCAGCAGGGCCTCACGCTGTGCAGGCGGCAGCTTGGCGAGGATCGCCCACACCTTCTGCAGCTCGATGCCATGCTCCTGTGAAGGGAGCGTGATGATCTTGGCGGCCTCAGCGCCGTCGGCATCCTCGACCTCCCGCTTGGCCTTGCGGCACTCGGTGTAGAACTGATTGCGTAGGATAGTGCAGAGCCACGCCATGAGGTTCGTCCCCGGCACGAACCGATCCTGGCTCTTCCATGCCCTCAGCAGAGTCTCCTGCACGAGATCATCGGCGCGGGTCGCGTTCACAACAAGCGACAGCGCAAAGCCACGCAGGCCGGGCAGGGCAGCAAGCAGCTCCTGTCGAAACACGGATGCCGCCTGAGAGCCCTGATGGGCGAGCGCCACGTCGAGCTGTGCGATCAGGTTCAGAAGCCGCTGGGGCTGCTCCTCTGCCTTGAGAGAGCCGTACACGGCTTGAAGCTGACGTCCGAGATGATCGCGAACAAACTCGGGCAAAGAAGGGCTCACGCCCGTCGCGCTCAGCTCGCCGTGAGGCACGTCGACCAAGCCGTCGCGCCGTTTCGGCTTCTGGTGGTCTTCCGTGCTCATGCTGTCCCGCCTCTCTCCTCTGCGGGCTAACGGGCTCGGGAGCTTTAGGAAATTGCAGTCGGGAGCGATTGGCAGATCAATTATGAATGCTGCCTAACGTTGGCTTAGAGCGATGTTCAGAAAGGGCGCAGGGGTTTGCGGTCCGTCATGAAACGGCACGTAGGTTGGTCTCCTCGAACGGTGAGCCGGCCGCCGGTATTGTCCTACATAGCCCCAAGCATCATCGCCGCTTGGCGCGCTCGGAACTCGCTGACAGCTTCGAGAAGGTGTCCTCGCACATGCTACCCAGGTTGCTCCGCATCAGGTTCTTTGCCCAGACACGACGGCCATCGTCCATCAGGGTCAGGGCGACTTCCTGCGGGGTCTGCTTAGCGCACGCCTTCATAATCTTCATCAGCGGGTACTCGGTCTCTTTCCCACACGACTTCCTCGCCTGGAGGAAAAAGCCATAGTTTTGGAAATGCTTAGGACAATCCTCATCCGCCGTTGCAACCACGGGCGCGAGTACGCTGAACGCGAAAAGGAAAGCGAACTGAACCTGCATCCGTGATCCTTGATGGGCGAAAAGGCGGAGCGGTCAGCGAGCCGCCCTCGAACCAGCCCAGAAACACAGAAGCTTGGGTTTTCGTTTCGCGGCCTTCGTTCGGTAAGAAAGCCTTAACTACGCTGACCTAAACCACGTTCATCAGATCGGAGTTGGGATGCCCGCCTCGTTCCGGACTGATCATGCTAGCTGGCCCACACAGCCAACTGCGATACTTCACGACTGAAGCCGATTGGTCCGATGGGAGGGGGAGCCTTGCTCGCCTGTCGCGCTGATCGGCTTCGCCGTGCGTGATCTAAGCGTAAGCTATTGCGGGAATATTGCTTCCACCCAATCGGGTGTAGGCTCGTCCAATGTCCAGGTGGCGCATCTACCTTGTAACAATAGCAGCGCTTGCGCTTCCCATCAGCGGTTTTTGGCTCCATGCCTGGTACATCGGGGTGGGCTTGAAGTGGCTTGAGCCGGAAACCGATCTGCTGCTGATCGTATCTCTGTCATTCGGAGCCGGTGCACCCCTGGCCCTTTTCGTGACGCGATCGATTGCAAGGTCATAGGCACACTAGGGTGTGAACCGAACCAAGGCGTTGCGAGCGTTATCGTTTTGTGATTCAGAGCCGCCGTTTGCAGCATGGAGGCGGCGATGGCAGATCTGTTTTGGCTTTCCG